>CAIVGK010000163.1 GCA_903905475.1 uncultured Burkholderiales bacterium
CCGTACTTCATCAACAACCCGGAAAAGCAATCAGCGATTCTGGAAAACCCGTTTGTCCTGCTCTTCGACAAGAAGATCAGCAACATCCGTGATCTGCTGCCCACGCTCGAAGCCGTGGCCAAGGCCGGCCGTCCGCTGCTGATCATTGCCGAAGAAGTCGAAGGCGAAGCTCTGGCAACGCTGGTGGTCAACACCATCCGCGGCATCCTGAAGGTCGTGGCCGTCAAGGCACCTGGCTTCGGCGACCGCCGCAAGGCCATGCTCGAAGACATCGCCATCCTGACCGGTGGCAAGGTCATCGCTGAAGAAGTCGGCCTGACGCTTGAGAAGGTCACGCTGGCCGATCTGGGCCAGGCCAAGCGCGTCGAAGTCGGCAAGGAAAACACCACCATCATCGACGGCTCGGGTGCCGCTGCTGACATCGAAGCCCGCGTCAAGCAAGTTCGCGTGCAAATCGAAGAAGCCAGCAGCGACTACGACCGCGAGAAGTTGCAAGAGCGCGTGGCCAAGTTGGCTGGCGGCGTTGCACTGATCAAGGTCGGCGCAGCCACCGAAGTCGAGATGAAGGAAAAGAAGGCCCGCGTCGAAGATGCGCTGCACGCCACGCGTGCCGCCGTTGAAGAAGGCATCGTGGCTGGTGGTGGCGTGGCGCTGTTGCGCGCCAAGCAGACCGCCGGCGTCATCAAGGGCGACAACCCTGACCAGGAAGCCGGCATCAAGCTGATCCTGCGCGCCATCGAAGAGCCGATCCGCATCATCACGCAAAACGCCGGCGACGAGCCAAGCGTGGTCGTGAACGCGGTGCTGGCCGGCAAGGGCACCTACGGCTACAACGCAGCCAACGGCACCTATGGCGACATGATCGAAATGGGCATCCTGGACCCCACCAAGGTGACCCGCACGGCGCTGCAAAACGCCGCGTCGGTGGCATCGCTGATGCTGACGACCGAGTGCATGGTCGCTGAAGCACCGAAGGACGAGTCCGGCGCCGGCGGCATGCCTGGCGGCATGGGCGGTATGGGTGGCATGGGCGGTATGGACATGTAAGTGTCCTGACCGGTTCGGGTTCTTCGGAGCCCGAACATGTCGACATCCTGAACAGGGCTGCGCGAGCAGCCCTGTTTTCGTTGGCGGGCATGCCCATAGACTCGCATATCCGCTGCGGTATCGGATCGGCCGTCCGCAGCCCCACCAGGGCCCAATCACGATGTCGGTCGCTCCATGGATGCTGCGCTTCGTCAAGGACGAGTTGTCCCGAGCGTCGCATCTCATCGACCGCACAGTGGCCGCGACCTTGTCGCAACTCCAGCAGACCCCGAAAGCCGAGCCGGCAAGCCGCAGCGAAAGGCAGCTCCAGGCTGACATGTTCGAGACCCCGCAGCGCAGAGCAGCGACGTGGGCGGCCGACAGATCGTCGAGTTGTTGTCTCGCTGGTTCGACTCCATCTTGTGCGACGAACAGTTGTCCGCTGGCGTGCGTGCGGTGATGGCGCGGCTTCAACACCACCTGGCCGAGCAGTTGCAAGCGCAACGCGAAGCGGCCCGGTCCGCCATTGACGCGCTCGCGCTGACCGACCGGCGCGAACTGCTGCGAATGGAGCTGTCGGCTCAGTTTTCCGAGCAGTTCAGATCCACCCGCGCAGCCCCGAGTGTGCTGGCCTTCATGACCGAGGATTGGCCGCGCGTGGTCACCGAGTCCATCCTGTGCCACGGCGTCGACAGCGAGCACACGGCTCGGTACCTGCAGGCTGCAAATGACCTGGGCGCGAGTCTGAACCTGCAGGTCAACCCCCAAAACAGACTGCAACTGTTCAGCTTGCTGCCGGGGCTGCTGAAGTGTTTGCGCGCAGGGATGACCTCGATCGCATTGCCGGAAGTCGAGCAACAGGCCGTACTCGACGACCTGATGGCGGCCCCCACCGACCTGCTGCGATTTGCAGCCCGCCCTCGAGGTCCAACGTCCGCCGCACAGGGCAAGGCGGCCACCGCCGGCGAAGCCCCCGAGCCGGCCGGGCAACGGTCCATCGCCACGTTCAGCGAATCGTTGATCGACGTGAACTCGATGGACACCGTGCCCGCCGATCTCCTGGCCATTGGTGACTCGGCGCACACCATGCCTGCGGAACTCACCGCGACGATCATCTCGGCCGCCCCGTGCCAATGGTTCCTGCGCGGGCGCTGGCCATTGGTCCAGCGGCTGTGGCGCAGCGCGTCGGCCAGGATGCGCCTGTTTGCCGGAGAAACCGCGGGCTGCCCCCACTCGATCACCGCCGATGCCCTGCAGCGCCTGGGATGCGCGGGTCTGATCAAGTCGCTGCCCGATTCGGGTCTGCTGCAACGTGCGGTGGATCGCGTGGGGCGAAAGCTCACCGACGCCCAGTGACTCGACTGACCCGTCGGCTCATCGGGCGCTGCAGCCCCATCGTCGTCCATTTCGACGTGGATGCGTGGTGGCGGTGTGCCGCAAGGCGGCTGGGGATCGTGCTGGCGTCAAGCCTGGCCCTCACGGCCGTGGCTGGTGAGCTGCCAGCACTTGCTGTCGATGCGGCTGCGACATCCACACGGCAACCCCCGGTCGAACGCCCGCGCATCGGCCTGGTGTTGTCGGGCGGCGGTGCACGCGGCCTGGCGCATGTGGGCGTGCTCAAGATGCTCGAGCGCGAACACATCCCGATCGATGTGATCGCCGGCACGTCGATGGGTGCGATCGTGGGCGGGCTGTATGCCAGCGGCATGAGCGCCGCGCAGATCGAAGCGCAGCTGATGATGGTGAAGTGGGAGGAGGTCTTTTCCAACCGCGTCGAACGCCCGATGCTCAGCCAGCGCCGCAAGGAAGAAGATTTCCAGTTCTCGCCAGTGCTCGAGTTCGGCATGCGCGAGGGCGAACTGCGAGCTCCGCTGGGCGCGTTGTCCGGGCGTGGACTGGAAACACTGCTGCGGCGCTACACGATGCCAGTGCGCGGTGTGCACGACTTTTCCCGACTGCCGATACCGTTTCGCGCGGTGGCCACCAACATGGAGACCGGCGCGCCGGTGATCCTGACCCAGGGTGACCTCGCGCTGGCGCTGCGCTCGAGCATGAGCGTGCCCGGCGTGTTTGCGCCGACCGAGCTCGACGGGCTGATC
>CAIVGK010000164.1 GCA_903905475.1 uncultured Burkholderiales bacterium
CACCAGATCGACGGTGGTGGCCGTCCACTGAAGTGCGCCGGTGGCCCGGTCGCGCCCTTCGAGCACGCCGGCGGCGGTGGCGGACTTCTGCCATGCCGTGCGCATGTCGAGCAGGTTGACGAAGAAGTCATTTGTCAGCACTCCGGGCCGCTGCGTGAACACGCCGTGAGCGGTCCCCCCGGCGTTGGCCTTGAGCACGCGCAGGCCACCGATCAGCACCGTCATCTCGGGGGCGCTGAGGTTGAGCAATTGCGCCTGGTCCACCAGCAACTCGGCCGCCGAACCCTCGAGCCCCGCGCGGACGTGGTTTCGAAAGCCATCGGCCAGCGGCTCCAGCACGGCGAACGAGGCCACATCGGTGTGCGCCTGCGATGCATCGGTGCGCCCCGGTGTGAACGGCACCGTCACCTCGTGGCCGGCCTTTTTGGCGGCCGCCTCGACCGCAGCGCAGCCGCCCAGCACGATCAGGTCGGCCAGCGAGATCTTCTTGCCACCCGACTGCGCGGCGTTGAAGTCCTGCTGGATGCCTTCCAGCCGGGACAGCGCGCGGGCCAGCTCGGCCGGCTGGTTGACCGCCCAGTCCTTTTGCGGCGCGAGGCGGAGGCGCGCGCCATTGGCTCCGCCGCGCTTGTCGCTGCCGCGGAAGGTGGACGCCGACGCCCAGGCGGTCGTCACCAGCTCGGAGAGGGCCAGGCCCGATGCGAGGGTTCGGGCCTTGAGAACCGCGATGTCGTGCTCATCGACCAGCGCATGGTCGAGCGCAGGCACCGGGTCCTGCCAGATCAGCACTTCCTTGGGCACCAGTTTGCCGAGGTAGCGCGCCCGCGGGCCCATGTCGCGGTGCGTCAGCTTGAACCAGGCGCGGGCGAAGGCGTCCGCGAACTCCTGAGGGTGGTGGTGATAGCGGCGCGAGATCTTTTCGTAAGCGGGATCGAAGCGCAGCGACAGGTCCGCCGTGGTCATCATCGGCGGGTGCTTCTTCGACGGGTCGTGCGCGTCGGGGATCAGGTGCTCGGGCTTGCAGTTCTTCGGCGTCCACTGGTGGGCGCCCGCCGGGCTCTTCGTCAACTCCCAGTCGTAGCCGAACAGCATGTCGAAGTAGCCCATGTCCCAGGTCGTCGGATTCGGCTTCCAGGCACCTTCGATGCCGCTGGTGGTGGTGTGCACGCCCTTGCCGCTGCCGAGGGCGTTTTTCCAGCCGAGGCCTTGCTCTTCGATGTCCGCGCCCTCGGGCTCGCGGCCGACCAGCGATGGATCACCGGCGCCGTGGGCCTTGCCGAAGGTGTGGCCGCCGGCCACCAGGGCCACGGTCTCCTCGTCGTCCATGGCCATGCGCGCGAAGGTCTCGCGCACATCGCGGCCCGAACCCACCGGATCGGGGTGGCCGTTGGGGCCTTCCGGGTTCACGTAGATCAGGCCCATCTGCACGGCGCCCAGCGGGTTGGCGAGCTGGCGATCGCCGCTGTAGCGCTCGTCGCCCAACCACGTCTTCTCGGTGCCCCAGTGGATGTCGTCTTCGGGCGCCCAGATGTCGGCGCGCCCGCCCCCGAAGCCGAAGGTCTTGAAGCCCATCGATTCCATGGCGACGGTGCCGGCCAGCACGATCAGGTCGGCCCACGACAGCTTGCGGCCGTACTTCTGCTTGATCGGCCACAGCAGGCGGCGCGCCTTGTCCAGGTTGCCGTTGTCCGGCCAGCTGTTCAGCGGGGCGAAGCGCTGCGCGCCGGTGCCGGCCCCGCCGCGGCCATCGGCGATGCGGTAGGTGCCCGCGGCGTGCCAGGTCATGCGCACGAAGAGTCCGCCGTAGTGGCCCCAGTCGGCGGGCCACCAATCCTGAGAATTCGTCATCAGCGCCTGGAGGTCACGCACCACGGCGTCCAGGTCAAGGCTCATGAATGCCTCGGCGTAGTCGAACGATGCGCCCATCGGGTCGGCCTGGGGCGAATGCTGGTGGAGGATCTTCAGGTTCAGCTGCTCGGGCCACCAGTCGGCGTTGGTCTGGCCGCTGCGGGCCTGGGCCTGGGTGCGCGTGCCGCCCGCGTACGGGCACTTTGCTTCGTTTGACATGCTTGTCTCCTTCGGTTGGATTCGGTTCGCAGCTTGATGAATTGGATTTTGCTCGCCCTATGTTGCCTGCCGCCGGCAAACAAAATGTAGCGAACCGGTGTGTCCTTGAACACGCAATTGACCGAATCCTCTTCATAGTCAATGCCCATGGTTTTGGGCGCTCCGCCCCCACGCACTCGGGGGCTGCCTGGCCGCTTCAGGGACAAACCCGCAGGCCTGTGGAATGCGGCGCGTACAGTCGATCGCGGCCGACCCTCAACGTGGAGTTCTCATGTCCTTGCGCCCCCTCAACCTGCTTCGTCGCGCCTTCGCCGGCCTGTGGTGGTTCGTCGACGTCACCCGCCGCACGCTGCTGAACCTGCTGTTCCTTTTGCTGGTGGCCGCCGTGCTGTTTGCCATGGCCAAGCGCGAGGCGCCCACGCTGCAGGACAACACCGCGCTGGTGCTCGCTCTGGAGGGCCCGTTGGTCGAGGAAATGCCCGGCAGCGTGCGCGACAACGCGATCGCCCGGCTGGGCGGCGAGTCGATGCACATCACCCGGCTGCGTGACGTGCTGGCGGTGCTGGAGTCGGCGGCCACCGACCCGCAGATCACCCGCGTCGTGTTGATGCTCGACGACTTCCAGGGCGCCGGCCTGGCCAGCCTGCGCGAGGTGGCCGATGCGCTCGAACGCTTCAAGGCCAGCGGCAAGCCGGTCGTGGCCTGGGGCTCGGGCTACAACCAGAAGCAGTACTACCTCGCCGCGCACGCCAGCGAGGTGCTGATGCATCCGTTGGGCGCCGTCTATCTGGAGGGCTACGGCCGCCTGCGCAACTACTACCGCGAAGCACTCGACAAGCTCGGCGTCGGCGTCAGTCTGGTGCGCGTGGGCACCTTCAAGAGCGCGGCCGAGCCGTTCATCGCCAACGGCCCGTCCGAGGCCGCCACGCGCGCCGACACCGCGCTCTATGGTGCGTTGTGGACGACCTACACCGAGGGCATCGAGCACGCGCGCCAGCTGCCGCCGGGCAGCACACAAGCACTGATCGACGCGCTGCCCGAGCGGCTGACGGCCGCCGGGGGGGATGGCGCGCGCCTGGCGCTCGAGGCCCGTCAGGTCGATGCCTTGAAGACCCGCGACGAGTTGCGCGCCTTGTTGATCGAGCGCGGTGCGCGCGACGCCGAGGCGCAGACGTTTCGCCAGATCTCGTTCGACAGCTACCTGGAGCGCATCACGCCGGTGGTCCAGCCCGCCGGCGATGCCGTGGCGGTGGTCGTGGCCGAAGGCGAGATCGTCGACGGCAAGGCACCGGGCGGGTCGGTGGGGGGGTTGTCGACCGCCGCGCTGGTGCGTCAGGCGCGCGAGGACGACGCGATCAAGGCGCTGGTGCTGCGCGTCAATTCGCCCGGTGGCAGCGTGTTCGGATCCGAGCTGGTGCGTCGCGAGCTCGAGCTCACGCGCGCTGCGGGCAAGCCGGTGGTGGTGTCGATGGGCGATGTGGCGGCTTCGGGCGGCTACTGGATTTCGACCGCGTCCGACGAGGTGATGGCCGATGCGGCCAGCATCACCGGGTCGATCGGCGTGTTTGCGCTGCTGCCGCACGCGCACGAGGCCATCGGCAAACTCGGTGTGCATGCCGAGGGGGTGACCACCACCTGGCTGGGTGCTGCGAGTGATCCGCGCCGCGAGCCCGATCCGCGCTTCCTCGGCATGGTGCAGATCCACGTGGACCACATCTACGCCGACTTCCTCGGCAAGGTCGCGCAGGCGCGCAAGAGCACGCCGCAGCGCATCGACGAGGTGGCGCAGGGCCGCGTGTGGACCGGTGCGCAGGCGCACGAGCGTGGTCTGGTCGACGGCATCGGCGGCCTCGACGCCGCCATCACCTCGGCCGCGCTGCGTGCCAAGCTGGTGAGCGAGGCCGACGCCGGCGCTGCCCGCGGCTACCGCGTGGCCTACATCGACCTGGAGCCGGGGCGCGTCGAGCAACTGCTCGAAGCCTTTGGCGGCGCGGCGGCGCGCTCGCTGGCCACCCATTTCGACTTGCGGTTGGTGTCGGCCGGCCTGCCCGACAGCCTGACCGGCCCGGTGCGTCACGACCTGGGCTGGCTGGCCGATCTGGCCGAGGGCCGCAAGCCGTTTGCGGCCGTCACGCATTGCCTGTGCCATGCGCCCTGATCGTGGCGCGCAGGGTCCTGTCGTGCTGAGGCTCAGCGCGTGAGCTCGGTGCCAGCCTCACTCAACCCCGCGCAGCTCGAGGCGGTGCACTACCTCGGCGGGCCCTGCCTGGTGCTGGCCGGTGCCGGCTCGGGCAAGACGCGGGTCATCACGCACAAGATCGCGCGGCTGCTCGAGGCGGGCTACGCGCCGGGGCAGATCGCCGCCATCACCTTCACCAACAAGGCCGCGCAGGAAATGCGCGAGCGCGCCAAAGATCTGGTCGGCGCACGTGCGGCCAAGCACCTGGTGATCAGCACCTTCCACTCGCTGGGCGTGCGCATGCTGCGCGCCGACGGCACTCGACTGGGCCTGAAGGAGAAGTTCAGCATCTTCGACAGCGACGACGTGCTGGGCTTGCTCAAGGAGGCCGGTGCCAGCAGCGACAACGCGCTGGCGCGGCGCTGGCAGTGGTGCATCAGTGGCTGGAAGAACCAGGGGCTCAACAGCGAGCAGGCCGAAGCCGTGGCCACCAACGACGACGAGCGCGTGGCCGCGCGCGTCATGCAGCGCTACGAGGAAAAGCTCGCGGCCTATCAGGCGGTCGATTTCGATGACCTCATCTCGCTGCCCCACAAGCTGCTGCGCCAGGACGACGAAGTGCGCGCCAAGTGGCAAGAGACCTTGCGCTACGTGCTGGTCGACGAGGTGCAAGACACCAACACCATCCAGTACGAGCTGCTGAAGTCGCTGGTCGATCACCCCGACGAGCGCCGTCGCGGCCTGTTCACCGCGGTGGGCGACGACGACCAGAGCATCTACGGCTGGCGCGGCGCCACCATCGAGAACCTCAAGCGCCTGTCGGTCGAATACCCGCGGCTGAAGGTGATCGCGCTCGAGCAGAACTACCGCTCCACCGGCAACATCCTGCGCGCGGCCAATGGCGTGATCGCCCACAACCCCAAGCTGTTCGAGAAAAAGCTGTGGAGCGATCTGGGCGACGGCGAGCCGGTGCGCGTGGTCGAGTGCGACGGCGAAGAGCACGAGGCCGAGCGTGCCGTGGCCAGCATCCAGGCCCTGCGCGGTGCGGGCGGCAGCGTGGCCGGTGGCGGCGGTGTCGAGTTCAAGGACTTCGCCATCCTCTACCGCGCCAACCACCAGGCCCGGGTGTTCGAAAAGGCGCTGCGCCGCGCCAACCTGCCCTACAAGGTCTCAGGCGGCCAGAGCTTTTTTGACCGCGCCGAAATCCGTGACCTGTGCGCCTGGCTGCGACTGCTGGTCAACAACGACGACGACCCCGCGTTCTTGCGTGCGGTGAGCACGCCCAAGCGCGGCATCGGCACGCAAACGCTGTCGAGCCTGGGCGAATTCGCCGGCCGCTGGAAGACCAGCCTGTACGAGGCGCTGTTTGCCGAATCGCTGGGCACCGCAGTACCGGCGCGCGCCATCGGCTCGCTGCATGAATTCGGCCGCTACGTGAACGACCTCGAATACCGCGCGCGCCACACCACCGGATCCGACGATGCCAAGGCGCTGTTGACGGGCTGGCTCAAGGACATCGGCTACGAGCAGCACCTGCACGATGGCGAGGACAGCGAAAAGCTCGCTGCTGCGCGCTGGAGCAACGTGCTCGACTTCGTCGACTGGATCGCCAAGCGCTGCGGTGGCGAGATCGAAAACGATGGCGGGATGACGGTCGAGACCGAAAAGAAAAGCGTGCTCGACGTGGCGCAGACCATCTCGGTGATCATCAGCCTGGCCGAGCGCGGCGACGATCAGAACGTCATCACGCTGAGCACGCTGCACGCCGCCAAGGGTCTGGAGTGGCCGAACGTCACGCTGGCCGGCGTCAACGAAGGCCTGCTGCCGTTTCGCTCGGACGACGAGGACATGACGCCCGAGCGGCTCGAAGAAGAGCGCCGCCTCATGTACGTGGGCATCACCCGCGCGCGAACCACCTTGCTGGTGAGCACCCTGCGCCGCCGCAAGAAAGGCCGCGACACCATCCAGGGCGTGCCCAGCCGCTTCATCCAGGAGATGAAGCTGCACGAGGTGCAAGCCAAGGTGGACCCGATGGAAAAGCTCAAGGCACTCCGAGCCGCCGCGGTCGAGCGGGCGGCGCAAGCGGCGGGGGCGGTCAAGGCTTGACGGCGTCCCGGGCAGGGAACTGCTGCCGAACGCTCACTCAGATCGGCGCCACGTCACCGCCGCGCAGTCTTGACCACCCGACGATCCGGCCAGGAATGCCCACGCAAGTGGCCCCTTCGGGCACATCTTGCAGCACCACCGCATTGGCACCCACCTTGGAATGCGCTCCCAGGCGAACCGCGCCCAGGATCTTGGCGCCCGCACCTACGTCGACGTGACCACACAGCGTGGGCGCTCCGCCAGGCCCGCCCCCGAGCGTGGTCTGCTGAAACAGCAGGCAGTTCGGCCCGATGACGGCATCCGGATGGATGACGATCCCGTTGGGATGCGGCAGCAGCAAACCCCCTTCGATGCGGCAGTTGATCGGGATGTCGGCACCGGTCACCACGCTCCAGAAGCGGTGTCGCAAGACCGCAAGGCGTCGAAGCAATCCCGAGTGCGGATGGCCATTCGCGCGGTGCCGTTGGTACGCGCGGATGCTCGCCAGCAAGGAGCGCGAGGGCTGCCACTCGAAGCAGCGCTTGCCTTCACGTGACCAGTCGGGCACCAGCGCGCTGACGGTTGGCTCGAGTCGGTGGGTCATGACCCCAGCACGGCCGCCATGGCCACCGCGGTGGCCTCGACGTTCGATGAATTCAGCCCGGCCACGCACATGCGGCCTGAGCGCACGAGGTAGACCGCGTGCTCTTCGCGCAGGCGGTCGACCTGCTCGGCGGTGAGGCCGGTGTAGCTGAACATGCCGCGCTGGTGGATGAAGCAGTCGAAGTTGCGAGCGGGCAGCTTGGCGCTGAGCACCGCGTGCAGGCGCTGGCGCATGGCCAGGATGCGCGCTCGCATGGTGTCGAGCTCGGCGGCCCATTGCGCGCGCAGCTCGGGTGTTTGCAGCACGCGCGCGACGATCTGGCCGCCGTGGGTGGGCGGGCTGCTGTAGTTCTTGCGCACCGTGGCCCGCAGTTGGCCGAGCACCCGTTCGGCCTGGGCGGCGTCGGGGCACACCACGCTCAGCGCGCCGCAGCGCTCGCCGTACAGCGAGAAGCTCTTGGAGAACGAACTCGCGCAAAAGAACGTGATGCCGGCATCGGCCAGCGCGCGGATGGCGTGGGCGTCTTCTTCGATGCCGTCGCCAAAGCCCTGGTAGGCGATGTCGACGTAGGGCAGCAGCTGGCGCTCGCGGATCACCGGGATCAGCGCGGCCCACTGCGCCGCGCTCAGGTCGACGCCGGTCGGGTTGTGGCAGCACGCGTGCAGCAGCACGATGCTGTGCGCGGGTAGCGTCTTGAAGGCAGCCAGCATCTCGGCGAACTTCAGGCCGCCGGTGGCGTTGTCGTAGTACGGGTAGGTGTTGACCTGAAAACCGGCGCCTTCGAACATGGCGCGGTGGTTGTCCCAGGTCGGGTCGCTGACCCACACCTGCGACTGCGGGAAGTAGCGCTTGAGGAAGTCGCCGCCCACCTTCAGACCGCCCGAGCCGCCTATCGTCTGCACGGTGGCAATGCGAGCGCTGGTCACGGCCTCGTGGGTGGGCCCGAACAGCAGGTGCTGCACCGCCAGCCGGTAGTTGGCCGCGCCTTCCATCGGCTGGTAGGGGCGCGCACCGATGCCTTGCAGCATGGCGGTCTCGGCTTCGCGCACCGCGCCCATCACGGGCAGCCGTCCGGCGTCGTCGAAGTAGATGCCGATCGACAGGTTGATCTTGTGCGCGCGCGCATCGCGGCCAAAGGCCTCGTTGAGCGTCAGGATGGGGTCGCCGGCATAGGCATCGATGTGTTCAAACATGGGTCAGGCGGACAGGGCCGCTTCAATGTCGGCCTTCAGCGAGGCCGGGGTGTCGTTGGGCGCGTAGCGCTTGAGGGTCTGCCCGTCGCGGCCGACCAGGAACTTGGTGAAGTTCCACTTGATGCCCTCGGTGCCGAGGATGCCGGGCGCGCTGGTCTTGAGCCATTTCCACAGCGGGTGGGCGTCGGCGCCGTTGACTTCAATCTTGCTCATCATCGGAAAACTCACGTGGTACTTGCTGCGGCAAAAGGTGCCGATCTCGATGTCGCTGCCGGGATCTTGCGAGCCGAACTGGTTGCAAGGAAACCCGATCACCGTCAGGCCGCGTTCGCCGTAGGTTTGCCACAGCTCCTCGAGCCCGGCGAACTGCGAGGTGAAGCCGCACGCGCTGGCGGTATTGACCACCAGCAGCACGCAGCCACGCTGCGCCGTGAAGGGAAAAGCCGAGCCATCGATCGCGGTGGCCGCGAAGTCATAGGCGCTGGTGGCGGTGTTGCTCATGGGAACTCCTTGGGAGGGGGCGAACGGCGCCGCGGATGGCCACGAAGCCCAGGATGATCGTATCCCTCGGGGGCTCAGGTCCAAGCCGGGGCGAGCTGAAGTCGCGTCGCCTCGCGGGGTATTCAGATCGGTCGTTCGCGCGCCGCCCACACCGCCGCCAGCACGATCAGCGCGCCCCCGATCAGCAAGGGCACGGTGATGCGCCCGGCACCCATCCAGGTCGACGAGACGGCGGCAAACAGCACTTCGCTGAGCATGAGCACCGAGGTCACCTGGGCCGACAGGTGGGTGGCGCCGATCTGCAGTGCGACGTTGGTGCACAAGAAGAGCGCCACCATCACGAGCAACAGCGCCCACACCCACGCGGGCACAGCGGCCACGCCGTCAGGCCAGGGCCACGGCAGTTGACCCTGCGAGCTCAGCAGCGTGCCAAGCAGCGCCGACACCACCGCGCCGCCGACAAACATCGCCAGCACGCGGCTTTCCTGCGACTGTCGCGCCTGGTGCTTGAGCAACACGTTGTTGAGCGCCAGCCCGATGCCGCCCAGCACGCCCAGCCATTCGGCGAGCGAACGCGGCAGCGGCAGCTCGCTCCAGCCGGTGTCACCTTCGGGTTGCAGCACGATGGCCGCACCGGCCAGGGCCAGCGCCACGCGCGCCATGGCGGCGCGGCTCATGGGCTCTTTCAGCAACCAGCGCGCCAGCAGGGCCGACCACAGCGGCATCAGATAGAACAGCAGCACCACCCTCACGACGTCGCCGATCACGCAGGCCCAGTTGAACGCGGCGTTGGTGACGCCGGCGGCCAGCGCCAGCACCCACAGTGGGCGATGGCGCATCAGCTGGCCAGCCGATTGCGGGCGAAAGGCCAGGATCACCACCACGGCGGGCGCGTAGATCACCACGGTGGCCCACAGCGGATGCAGGCCTTGTGCTTGAAGCTGCCGAAACGGCCACCACGACAGCCCCCACACCAGGCCGTTGAACAGCAGCGCCAGCGCAGCCCAGCCGGGGGCGATGGGGGCCAAGGCGCTCAGTGCGGGTCGCTGCGCGCCAGCGCCAGCAGGTGATCCACCTCGACACGGTGCCGCACGCAGTTGGTCTGGTGCCAGCGGCCGATCAACCACATCATGCCGGCCACCAGAACCCCGAAGAGGGCCATGGCCGCGAAGGCCGACAAGCCAAGCCGGGTCATGCCGGCGTACAGCGCGCCCAGCCCGAGGATGGCGGCCTGCTCGTTGAAGTTCTGTACCGCGATCGAGCGGCCCGAGCCCATCAGGTTGTGTCCGCGGTGCTGCAGCAAGGCGTTCATCGGAACGACCATGAAGCCGCCCAGACCGCCCAGCACGATCAGCAGCGGCACCGACACCCACACGTGGGTGGTCAGGGTCACGCCGATCACGAGCAGCCCCATGGCAATGCCCAGCGGAATCACTCGGGTGGCCTGGTCGAGCCGCATGCGCATCGAGGCCGCCACGGCACCCGCGGCCGTGCCGATCGCCACCACGCCCACCAGCGCCGACGCCTGCGTCGTGTCGTAGCTCAGGGCCACGGCGGCCCAGGCCAGCACGATGTAGCGCAGGTTGCCCGACACGCCCCAGAACAGCGTGGTGGTCGCCAGCGAGATCTGGCCCAGCTTGTCAGACCACAGCCGCCGATTGCAGCGATGGAAGTCGCCCACCAGCCCCACCAGGCTGTGCCCGATGGGCTGCAAGGGCGCGTCGGTGCGCGGGATGCGCAGATTGAACGCGGCGGCCAGTGCGTACAGCAGCACCATCGCGGCGATGGCGGCTTCGGCCGGCGTGTCGATGCCGAGGTTGAGCGCGGGCAGATCGAGCGCCAGCAGGTGCGACGACACCACCGGCCCCACCAGTTGCCCGCCGAGCAGCACGCCCAGAATGATCGACAAGATGGTCAGGCCCTCGATCCAGCCGTTGGCTTGCACCAGCTGCGAGTTGGGCAGCAACTCGGTCAGGATGCCGTACTTGGCGGGTGAGTAAGCGGCAGCGCCCAGACCGACGATCGCGTAGGACATCAGCGGGTGGCTGCCAAACAGCAGCATCAGGCAGCCCACCACCTTGATGAGGTTGGAGAAGAACATCACCTGGCCCTTGGGCCGCGCGTCGGCGATGGCGCCGACGAAGGGCGCGAGCACCACATAGAACAGCGCGAACATCGGCACCAGGGCAGCACGTTGCCACTCGGGCTGGCCGGACGTCCTGAGCAGCTCGACGGCCGCCACGAACAGCGCGTTATCAGCCAGCGAGCTGAAGAACTGCGCGGCCATGATGGTGTAGAAACCTTTTTTCATTCGCGCGTGGGGCACAGCTGTCGGGGTCGACATGACCCAGCCGTGGAGCCAACGGGTCTCCCTGCGGCGCGGGTTATAGCACGCGGGTATTCGGGGTCGGGCACCGCCGGTGGCGGCTTCGGTGAAGCTTTTGGCAGGCGCTTGCGGGGGCCTGCGGCAAAATGATTTTTTGTGCTTCGACCGGCGACCCGTCTGGGGCGCCCTGTCCGTCAGCGAATCCCCTCCATGCCGCGCCCCATCGAAGCCCTGATCCACACCGACGCGCTCGTCCACAACCTGCGGCGTGCCCGGGCGCACGCGCCCGATGCCAAGCTGTGGGCGGTGGTCAAGGCGAATGCCTACGGCCACGGCATCGAGCGCGCCTACCCCGGGTTGCAAGGCGCCGACGGCTTTGCGCTGCTCGATCTCGACGAAGCCCAGCGGGTGCGCGAACTGGGCTGGCGCGGCCCGATCCTGCTGCTCGAAGGCTGCTTCGAGCCGCGCGATCTCGAGCTGTGTTCGCGGCTGCACCTGTGGCACACGGTGCACCGCGAGTCGCAGATCGACTGGCTGGCCGCGCACAAGACGCAGCAGCCGCACCAGGTGTTCCTCAAGATGAACAGCGGCATGAACCGACTGGGCTTCGCACCGGCGGCGTACCGCTCGGCCTGGTTGCGCCTGAGCGGGCTGACGCAGGTCGAAAGCATCACGCTGATGACGCACTTCGCCGATGCCGACCTGCGCGCCGATGCCGGCGTGCCGGGTGCGCCGCGTGGCATCGATCGTCAGATGGCGGCGTTCGATGCCGCGACCGAAGGTTTGTCGGGCGAGCGTTCGGTGTCCAACAGCGCGGCGGCCCTGCGCTACGCGCCGCACGACAGCGCAGCACGTGCCGATTGGGTTCGCCCCGGCGTGGCGCTGTACGGCTCGTCGCCTGACTTTCCCACCCGCGGCATTGCCGACTGGGACTTGCAGCCGGCGATGTCGCTGCGCAGCAAGCTGATCGCCACGCAGGACCTTCAGCCCGGCGACACCGTGGGCTACGGCAGCCGCTTCGTGGCCGAGCAGCCGATGCGCATTGGCGTGGTGGCGTGCGGCTACGCCGACGGCTATCCACGATCGGCACCCAACGGCACGCCCGTGCTGGTCGATGGCGTGCGCTGCGGCCTGGTCGGGCGGGTCTCGATGGACACGCTGACGGTCGACCTCACGCCGGTGAGCGCCGCGCGCCCAGGCAGCGAGGTCACCTTGTGGGGCCGTTCGTCGCGCCGCGCCGTGCTGCCCATCGACGAGGTGGCGCAGCCTGCCGGCACCGTGGGCTACGAGTTGATGTGCGCGCTGTCGGCGCGCGTGCCCACCGTGTCGATCGGCTGAACGGACCGTGGCGATGAGCACCCCGCGGCACACGGTGCTCGAGAGCGAGGTCGAGCTCACGGCCATCCGCGCGCAGGGCGCCGGCGGGCAAAACGTCAACAAGGTGTCGAGCGCGGTGCACCTGCGCTTCGATGTGCCCGCCTCCTCGCTGCCCGACGACGTGAAGCAGCGGCTGCTCGCCTTGAGCGACCAGCGCCTCACCGACGAGGGCGTGGTGGTGATCAAGGCGCAGACCTCGCGCAGCCAGGAAGCCAACCGTGCCGACGCGCTGGCGCGGTTGCAAGAACTCGTCGACAGCGTGGCCACCCCGCCGCGCGTGCGCCGCGCCACCAAACCCACCTTCGGGTCCAAACAACGCCGGCTCGAGGGCAAGAGCCAGCGCTCGCAGGTCAAGGCCGCACGCGGCAAGGTCAACGAATGAGCAAAGTCAAATCGATCTACACCTGCTCTGATTGCGGCGGCACCAGCCCCAAGTGGCTGGGCAAGTGCCCGTCGTGCGAGGCCTGGAACACGCTGGTCGAATCGGTCGCTGAAGCCGCCGGCCCCAAGCACCGCTACCAGGCGCTGGCCGGCGCGCTGCCGGTGGCCACGCTGGCTGACATCGAGGCGTCGGATGTGGACCGCCAACCCACGGGCATCGATGAGCTCGACCGCGTGCTCGGCGGCGGCATCGTGGCCGGTGGCGTGGTGCTGATCGGCGGCGATCCGGGCATTGGCAAGTCGACGCTGCTGCTGCAAGCGCTCGATGCGCTGTCGCGCAATGTGCGCACGCTCTACGTGAGCGGCGAAGAGTCGGGCGCGCAAGTCGCGCTGCGCTCGCGCCGCCTCGGGCTGGGCGAGGCGACCGGCGGCTCGCAAGTGCGCGTGATCGCCGAGATCCAGCTCGAAAAGATCGCCGCCACCATCGCCGCCGAGCAGCCCGCCGTGTGCGTGATCGACTCGATACAGACCGTCTACAGCGACGCGCTCACCTCGGCGCCGGGCTCGGTGGCCCAGGTGCGCGAATGCGCGGCGCAGCTCACCCGCATCGCCAAATCGAGCGGCACCACCATCGTGCTGGTCGGCCACGTGACCAAGGAAGGCGCGCTGGCCGGGCCGCGCGTGCTCGAGCACATCGTCGACACCGTGCTGTACTTTGAAGGCGACACGCACAGCAGCTTCCGCCTGGTGCGCGCCATCAAGAACCGCTTTGGTGCGGTCAACGAGATCGGCGTGTTCGCCATGACCGAGCGCGGCCTCAAGGGCGTGGCCAACCCGAGCGCGATCTTCCTGTCGACGCACGGCGACCCGGTGGCCGGCTCGTGCGTGCTCGTCACGCTGGAAGGCACGCGGCCGCTGCTGGTCGAAATCCAGGCGCTGGTCGACAGCGGCGGGCCCAGCCCGCGCCGCCTGAGCGTGGGCCTCGACCGCGACCGGCTGGCCATGATGCTGGCGGTGCTGCACCGCCACGCCGGCATTGCGTGCTCCGATCAGGACGTGTTCGTCAACGCGGTGGGTGGCGTGCGCATCGCCGAGCCGGCCGCCGACCTGGCGGTGATGCTGGCCATCCAGAGCAGCTTGCGCGGCAAGCCGCTGCCGCGCGGCTTCATCGCCTTTGGCGAGGTCGGGCTGGCCGGCGAGGTGCGACCCGCACCGCGCGGCCAGGAGCGACTGAAAGAAGCCGCCAAGCTCGGCTTCAGCATGGCCGTCGTGCCCAAGGCCAACGCGCCCAAGAAGCCGATCGAGGGCCTGACGATCCATGCGGTGGAGCGCATCGAGCAGGCCATCGACGTCGTGCGCGGCCTGTGAATACAGTGCCGCGGCGTCGCTGCACGCACCTAAAATCCGCCAACTTTTTGAATTGAGAGACTTTCATGTCGATGTCCGACCGTGACGGCAAGATCTGGATGGATGGCGAACTGGTGGAGTGGCGCGATGCCAAGATCCACGTGCTGTCGCACACGCTGCACTACGGCTGTGGAGCCTTCGAGGGCGTGCGCGCCTACAGCACCGCGCAGGGCCCGGCGATCTTCCGCCTGCGCGAGCACACCGAGCGCTTGTTCAACAGCGCCAAGATCTTGCGGATGAAGATCCCCTTCGACCTTGAGACCGTGATGGAGGCGCAGCGCACGGTGGTGCGCGAGAACAAGCTGGCCAGCGGCTACATCCGCCCGCTGGTGTGGATTGGCGACAAGAAGCTCGGCGTCAGCCCCAAGGGCAACACCATCCACCTGATGGTGGCGGCCTGGACCTGGGGTGCGTATCTGGGCGAAGAAGGATTGAGGCGCGGCATCCGGGTGAAGACCAGCAGCTACACGCGCCACCACGTCAACGTCTCGATGACGCAGGCCAAGGCGGTGAGCAACTACACCAACTCCATCCTGGCCAACATGGAAGCCACCGACGACGGCTACGACGAGGCGCTGCTGCTCGATGTCGCCGGTTTCGTCAGCGAAGGTGCCGGCGAGAACCTGTTCATCGTCCACAAGGACGTGGTCTACACGCCCGACCTGTCGGCCGGTGCGCTCAATGGCATCACCCGCAACACCATCTTCGCGATTTGCGCCGACCTGGGTCTGAAGGTCGTCGAAAAGCGCATCACCCGCGACGAGGTCTACATCTGCGACGAGGCCTTCTTCACCGGCACCGCCGCCGAGGTGACACCGATTCGCGAACTGGACCGGTTGGAGATCGGTTGCGGTTCGCGCGGGCCGATCACCGAGAAGATCCAGGCGGCGTTCTTCGACATCGTCAACGGACGCAACCCGAAGTACGCCGAGTGGCTCACCCCGGTCTGAGCCGCTCCTCCTCCGAGTACCACCAGGAAGCGACACCATGAGCGCAGCCCCCCAGGCCATTGAAGTCACCGCGCACGAGCTGCAAGGCCCGGGCGTGGTGGCCTGCCCCAACCCCAAGATGGCGTTGTGGAGCAATCACCCGAAAGTCTTCATCGACGTGGTCACCACCGGATCGGGCAAGTGCCCGTATTGCGGCACCGTGTACGCGCTGAAGGCCGGCGAAAAAGTCCACGCCCACTGAGCAAGCCGAGCCGTCGCATGAACTCCCCGAAGTTGCCGCCGGCCACCCTGGCCACTCCCGAAGAAGCCGAGCAGCAGTTCTACGAAGCGCTGCAGCACGGCGAACTGGAGCGGCTCATGGCCGTGTGGGGCGACGACGACGAGATTTCCTGCGTGCACCCCGGCGGGCCGCGCATGGTCGGTGTGGCAGCGATCCGGGCGAGCTTCGAGTCCATCTTCGCGCACGGTGTGATCGATGTGCGCCCCGAAAAGATCAGCCGCTTGCAAACCATGTTCAGCGCCGTGCACAGCGTGCTCGAGCGGGTGCAGATGTCGATGGAACTCGGCACGCAATCGAACTGGGTGATCGCCACCAACGTGTACCTGAAGACCCCGCTGGGGTGGCGCATCGTCGCCCACCACGCCAGCCCCGGATCGGCCCGCGAGGCCCAGGAGATGGCCGAATCGGCGACCGTCCTGCATTGATGGCGCCGCCGGACACCACGCCCGGCTGGCTGCTGGGTGATGGCGCTCTGGGTGGCAACCTGCAAACGATCTGGCCGGCGGTGGTGTGCAAGCGCGTGGATGGCTTCCGGCCGACGTTCGTGCGCGAGCGCTGGACCACGCCGGATGCCGACTTCATTGACGTCGACTGGCTCGAGCCGGCGTGCCCAGTCACCGCCACCACGCCGCTGCTGGTGCTCTTCCACGGGCTGGAAGGCTCATCGGCCAGCCACTCGGTGCGCCCTTATGCGCAGGTGGCGCAGCAGCTGGGCTGGCGCTTCGCGGTGCCGCACTTTCGAGGCTGCTCGGGCCAGCCCAACCTGACCGCGCGCGCTTACCACTCGGGCGATTTCGAGGAGATCGGCTGGGTGCTCGAGCGCTTTGCCGCGCGGCATGTCGGACCTCGTGTGGCGGTGGGCATTTCGCTGGGGGGCAACGCGCTGCTGCGCTGGGCCGAAGAAGCGGGCGAGTCGGCTTCGGCCAGCGTGGCGGCGGTTGCCGCCGTGTCGTCGCCGGTCGATCTGACCGCCTGCGGCCACGCCATCCGCCGCGGCTTCAACCAGCTCGTGTACACACGCATGTTCATGAATTTGCTGCGCCCGAAGGCGTTGCACAAGCTGCGGCGGTTTCCCGGGTTGTTCAGCCGCGACAAGATGCTGGCGGCGCGCGACCTGTATGAGTTCGACAACCTCTACACCGCGCCGGTGCATGGTTTTCGCCATGCCGATGACTACTGGTCGAACGCTTCGGCCAAGCCGCACTTGCACCGCATCCGCATTCCGGCGCTGGTGCTCAATGCACGCAACGATCCTTTCGTGCCGGCGGCTTCGCTGCCGCGCGCGCCCGAGGTGGGGCGGCACGTGACGTTGTGGCAACCCGCTCGCGGCGGACACACCGGTTTTGCGTCGGGCCCATTCCCCGGGCGGCTTTTGGATACGCCGTCACGCGTGCTCCACTGGCTGCGTCCGCACGCCTGAAGCGCATCGTCACTGACCCATGGATGACATCGTCGCCGCCGCGCTTGCAAAGTGGCCCCACGTGCCGCACTGCCGCGGCTGGCTGGCGCTGGACGCGCGCGGCGACTGGTATTTGCGCGACGACCGCACGCAGGCCGCAGGGGCGTTTCCGCACTCCAAGGGCAGCCGCGTCGATCACGTCGGGCTGCGCGAATTCATCGAACGCAATTACGCCTGCGATGAGGCCGGCGCCTGGTTCTTCCAGAACGGCCCGCAGCGTGTCTATGTGGAACTCGAGGCCGCGCCGTGGGTGTGGCGTCTTGCGGGCACGCGAGATGCCGAGGGTCGACTCCTGGCCGTGGCCTTGAACAGCCACAGTGGCCGCACGGCGGTGTGCCGGTCGACCTGGCTGGACGAACGCGGGCGGCTGTTTGTCGCCACCGATCTGGGCCTCGGCCTGGTTCACACGCTGGACATGGAAGCCGCGGCCGACGCCCTCGAGCTGGGGTTGTGGCCCGCGGTGGGGTCGATGACGTTCGGGCAGTTGCAGCAGCACTTCGGCTTCACGCTGAGCCCGGCGGCTGATCCTGGGCCACCAAGAAAAACGGCCCCTGCTGGGGCCGTTTGACGTTCGGGAATGGCCGCTTACCTGGCGGCTTCAGGCGCAGCAGGCGCCTGTGGTTCAGTGAATTGCGCGCCGCCCTTGTTGGCCATGTAGACCACGGCACGGCCGATTTCCACGTCGCCGTAGTCGCCGCCGCCCTGGGCGCTCATCGAATTCTTGCCCTTGAGCGCGCTGTTGAGCAGCGCTTCGTAGCCCTGCGCCAGACGCGGGCCCCAAGCCTCGGCGTCGCCAAGCTTCGGCGCACCCAGCATGCCGGCCACATGGCAACCCGAGCACTGCGCTGCATAGACCTGCTCGCCGGTCTTGAGCGACGCGGGATTGGACGCGTCCTTCACCACGACCTTGCCCACGGGGGAGATCCGGCGGGCCGTCGCTTCAGCGCCCAGCCCATCCGAACCGGCCGCCGGCCTGGGATCGGTCGTCACGTAGGTGGCGAGCATCACGCACACGAAGATCGGTATGACGAAAGAAAAGATGACCGTGACGATCAGTTGCTTCGGTGTCTTGACCGGCCCTTCGTGGGCTTCTTCTTCGTGAGAGTGGCTGGCGTCGCTCATGAAATCCTCGACTGGCGGAAGTGGTGCGGGAATGAAAAAACGGGTTTTTCGCGACGATGGCCTTCTGGCCCCAGGGGCCAAGCTTCATCGCAGCGCGCGAGTATAAGCGGGGGGTTCATCGCTTCCCGACGGGTGCGGGACGCTGACTACAATCGAGAGCGTCGCGTCCGTAGCTCAATGGATAGAGTACTGCCCTCCGAAGGCAGGGGTTGCTGGTTCGATCCCAGCCGGGCGCACCAAAAAAGTCACAACGGGCAAGCCCAATTGATCTGGCCACGTTACGCGCTGATCGGGATCGTGATGACGCTGAGCACTCTCCAGTGCAGGGCGGAGCTGGCATCTCCCGTCGGTTTTTGGCAGACCGTCAGCGACTCGACCGGCAAGCCCGCAGCGGTTGTCGAAATCTTCATGTCGGGCGGCCGGTTTCACGGCCGTATTGTCCAGTTGCTCGAGGACGACCCCGGCTCGGTATGCACCCAATGCACCGATGCGCGCCAAGGTCAGCCTGTCGTCGGCATGGTGTTTCTCACCGGGCTGCGGGCCGATGGCGATGAGTTCACCGGCGGAGAGATCCTCGATCCGGACGACGGCCGCGTCTACCGCGCCAAGATCAAGCTGATCGACGGCGGCGACAAGCTCAAGGTGCGCGGCTTTCTGGGCATTTCCATCTTGGGGCGCACCCAGACTTGGCTGCGCAGCAAATGACGACCGCCGCTCACTGGGCCGTGGGCATCACGAACTCGGCGCCCTTGGCGATGCTCGCAGGCCAGCGCTGCATGACGCTTTTTTGCTTGGTGTAGAAGCGCACGCCTTCTTCGCCGTAGGCGTGCATGTCGCCAAACAGGCTCTTTTTCCAGCCGCCAAAGCCGTGCCAGGCCATGGGCACCGGGATCGGCACGTTGATGCCGACCATGCCCACCTCGATGCGCCGGGCGAACTCGCGCGCCACGTTGCCGTCGCTGGTGAAGCACGCCACGCCGTTGCCGAACTCGTGGGCGTTGACCAGCTTCACCGCGGCGGCGAAGTCCGGCACGCGCACCACCGCGAGCACCGGGCCGAAGATCTCCTCGCGGTAGATCTTCATGTCGGTGGTGACGTGATCGAACAGCGTGCCGCCGATGAAAAAACCGTCTTCGAAGCCAGCCACGCGAAACGGTGCGCCGGTGTGAGGATCGACGCGCCCGTCGGCCACCAGCGTGGCGCCCTCGGCCACGCCGGCGGCGATGTAGCCGGTGATGCGATCGAGCGCCTGACGGGTGACGATGGGGCCCATCTCGGCGTCGAGCTGCATGCCGTCCTTGATCTTGAGCGTCTTCGCGCGCGCGGCCAGCGCCGGCACCAGCCGATCGGCCACGTCGCCCACGGCCACGGCCACGCTGATCGCCATGCAGCGCTCGCCGGCCGAGCCGTAGCCCGCGCCAATCAGTGCATCGACCGTTTGCTCGAGGTCGGCGTCTGGCATCACCACCAAATGGTTTTTGGCGCCGCCGAGGGCTTGCACGCGCTTGCCGTGGTGCGCGCCGGTTTCGTAGATGTACTGCGCGATCGGGGTCGAGCCGACGAAGCTGATCGCCTTGACGTCGGGGTGCGAGAGCAGCGTGTCGACCGCCAGCTTGTCGCCTTGCACGACGTTGAACACGCCGTCGGGCAGACCGGCCTGACGCATCAACTCGGCCATGAAGAGGCTGGCCGAGGGGTCACGCTCGCTGGGCTTGAGCACGAAGGTGTTGCCCGCGGCGATGGCCACCGGGAACATCCAGCACGGCACCATCACCGGAAAGTTGAACGGCGTGATGCCGGCCACCACGCCGAGCGGCTGACGCAGCGTCCAGTTGTCGATGCCGGTGGAGACCTGCTCGGTGTAGTCGCCCTTGAGCAGTTGCGGGATCCCGCAGGCGAATTCGACGATGTCGATGCCGCGGCTGACCTCGCCTTGCGCGTCGGTGAACACCTTGCCGTGCTCGGCGGTGATCATCGCGGCGAGCGTGTCGCGGTGCAGGTTCATCAGCTCGAGAAACTTGAACATCACGCGGGCGCGGCGGATCGGCGGCGTGTCGGCCCAGCCGCTGAAGGCGGCCTGCGCAGCCGCCACGGCGGCAGTGACCTCGTCGGCACTGGCCAGCACCACCTGGCGCGCCACGGCACCGGTCGTCGGGTTGTAGACCGCCTGATGACGGCCGCTGGTGCCTGCGACCGCGCGGCCGTTGATGAAATGGGCCACGTCGGCGGCTGAGGCGTGGGCGGGAACGGGTGCGGTGTGGGTGCTCATGGCGGTGGTGGGGTGAGGTGGGGTGGCTGCAGTCTAGGCAGTTCGGCGCCGCGGCGGGGCGGGCGGGATGGGCGGCGTCATGCGGATGCACAACGATGAGCCCGGCTGCATGCAATTCGCGCGCCGTCGCGTGCGTTGACCCCGATCTGCCCCGGCGCCGGGGCGCACGGCCACAATCCGCACATGGCCACCTCCTTTCGACCCCGCTCCGGCGGCACGCACGCTGCCCCTCCCGCCAGCGCCCCAAAGCCTTCGGGCGCCGCCCCGCTGGATGAACGCGAGATCGACGCGCTGCAAGACGGCCTCGACCGGGTGCCCGCGCCGCTCGAGCCGCTGGACGTGAGCATGATCGACGGGTTCTTGTGCGGCGTGCTGCTGCAGCCGCAGCCCGTGCCCGAGGCGCGCTGGCTGCCCCACATCACCGACGCCGATGGCCACGCCTTGCCGGCGTCGTTCAAGGCGTCGGAGATTCACGCGCTGGTGCGCCGCCGCCACGCCGAACTCAATCAGGCGATCTCCGAGCGGCAGTGGTTCGACCCCTGGGTGTTCGAGCTGCACGACGAGGGGGGCGACGAGGACGACGAAGCCTCCACCGGCCCCGACGCGGTCTATCCGTGGGTGGCCGGGTTTGCCACCGCGCAGGAGTTCTTTCCCGAGCTGATGCGACTCGACGCCAAGGCGCTGACGGCGCCGCTGGCGCTGCTGTACCGCCACCTCGATCCCGATGATCTCGAAGACGCCGACGAGCTGCTCGTCGAGATCGAATCGCTGGAGCCGCCACACGAGCTGGCCGACGCCGTCGAGGAGCTGGTTCGCGCCACCTTGCTGCTGGCCGACATCTCACGCCCGCTGCGCTCGGCCGCGCCCGCGAACCCACCGGGAGCGCGTGGGCCCATGCGCCGGCGCTGAACAACGTGAACTGTGCGGCAGCAACTGCATGTGATTGGCGTTGCTTTTTGTCACATTGACACGCGCCAGACACCTCAGACTGAGACCATTGCGACAGTGCTGGTCAACGGGGGAGTGAACATGCGAAACATCCAGGGGGTCTCGTGGTGGCGTGCCTTGGGTGGGCGGTGGACCGCCTCGCGCATGTCTCGTGATGTCGACGACGTGGGTGGCATGGGCACCGACCTGGCGCTCGAAGCCCGGCTGCAGTCCGATCCTGAAATTCGTGTGTTGCCCGAAACCCGCCGTGGCGGAGCCGATTCCGCCAGCACCGTCAACGACCGGCTCAACGCGCGCTCGGTGCTCTGATGTTCTGACCCGTTTCGACGGGTTCAGAGCGTCAACCTCAGCGCTTCAGACGTCGACGGTGCGCAGCCCGTCATGGCCATCGGCCTCGCCCTTGCGGCTGTGACCGCGGGCATTGCACAGCACCCGGGTCGCACCACCGTCATGCGCCACACGGTAGTCGTGGCGGCAGTGCAAGTGCCCGTGGATCCACAAATCAGCCCCCGGCAGCAAGTCGTCATCGGCGTTGCAAAAGCTCGCGCTGCCCGGCTGCTTGCCGTAGCGCCGATCGACGCTGCGCGCGCTCGGCCCGTAATGGGTGATGACCACGGTGGCGTCCCACGCGGCTTCGGCAGATTCGGGCGCGCGGGCCAACTCCGCGCTCAGCCAGTCGCGGCAGGCCAGCGCCTCGATGCGCACGGCGGCGGCGTCGAACGGGGCGCCATGCTGCGTCGATTTCATGACGTCGACGAAATAGGTGGCCGCGCGCATGGCGCGCTCGCGCTGCGCCTCGCCCAGCAGGTCAAAGTCGCTCCAGCGCGTGGTCGCCACGAAGCGGATGCGCCGGCCCTGCGCGTCAAGCCGGATGCAGCTTTGCCGCTCGAGCAGCGTGATCCCCAGCGCTTCGCAGCGCTCGCGCAAGGCAGGCTGGGCGACGCTCAGCTCGCGCTGATCGAACTCGTGGTTGCCCGCCACGAAGATCACCGGCACCGGCCAGCCGCCAAAGCGCTCGAGCTCGCGCCAGGTGCTGTCGATGTCGCCGGCGAGCACCAGCAACTCGGCATCCGGTGCGGGCCGAGGCTCGAAGACCTCGGTTTCCAGATGAAGGTCGGACAACACCTGAAGGCGCATCAGGTGCTGCCGATCAGGTGAGCGGGCGCCGCGAGGCGCGCACCGCTGGGCTTGTGAGGCCCGCGATGCGCGGCGAGTGCTGAAGCAAAGAGGTTTTTCAAATCTTGGCCGATGGGGAGAACCAGGGGAATGGGCACGCGCGACGTCGGTGAGCGGGCGCATTGTGGGCCTTCAAAATCCCTGCTGGCAGGCACCTTGATGCCAGCGATGTGTCCATCGCCCCGCGCCGAGACCCGCCAACAACCGGTCAACTTTCGGGGCGCGAGCCTGAAGAAATCGGTGCAGGGACGTGCACTATCGGTGCCGCCGGGTGTCGCGCGCTGGCCTGACGCTTGCTCAGGCTCACCTCGGAAATCCATCTCATCCACAACAAGGAGCACACATGAACCGCAACGACGTCACCGAAATGATCATCGAGGCCAAGATCAAGAAAGGCCTGAAGTGGGAAGACGTGGCCAAGAAGGTCGGCCTGAGCAAGGAGTGGGTCACGGCAGGCTGCCTCGGCCAGATGACTTTCGATGCGAAGCAGGCCAAGGTCATCGCGAAGACCTTCGGGCTGACCGCCGAAGCCGAAAAATGGTTGCAGGTGGTGCCCTACAAGGGGTCGCTGCCGACCTCGGTGCCGACCGATCCGCTCATCTACCGCTTCTATGAGCTGATCAGTGTGTACGGCACGACCTTCAAGGAGCTGATCCACGAAGAGTTCGGCGACGGCATCATGAGTGCCATCGACTTCAAGATGGATCTGACGCGCGAGCCCCACGACGCCGGCGACCGGGTCAACATCGTGATGTCGGGCAAGTTCCTGTCCTACAAGACCTACTGACCGCCGCGGCTGTCAGGGGGCGCGCTGCCAGGGCGCCCGGTGGCAGGGCGGCGCTCGTCAGGGTGGCGGACAAGCGCCATCGCGCTTGTCCGGTGCCCCCATCACTTGCCGTGACACAGCTTGAACTTCTTGCCGCTGCCGCAGGTGCACGGATCGTTGCGACCTGGCTTGGGCACGTCGCGCTTGACGGTCTCGACCTTGTAGCGTGCCTTGCGGGTCAGATCGGCCAGATCGGCCACCGCGGCGATGACGTCTTCGATGCCCTCATCGAGCGTGGTGAGCGGGTGCTCGCGCTCGAGCGTGGCCACCACTTCGCGTTCGTCGTCGCTTTCGGCCGGCAAGTGCCGGTACAGCCGCGCCAGCGCGGAAAGCACCGCGTCGTCGGACATTTCAGCCAGATCGGGGAAGCATTCGCACGCGTGCTGGAAGCCTGCCACCCAAGGCATTAGCGACTGCGAGACCGGGTGCAGGCCGGCCAGCGGATCGGGCGCGCCGTCGGCCGGGGGCTCGGGCGGGTTGTCCTCGTCGAACTCGAGCACCAGCGGCTCGAACCAGCCGTTTTCGACGATGGCGTGGTTGAGCGCGGCGTGGCGACGCAGGATCAGCGCGGTGGTGCGCGCGGCCCAGGCGGCGTCCACGTCGTCGGGCAGCGGCTGAGCGTCGAAGTCAAAGACGTGGGGCAGCCACACGGCGCTTTCCAGCAGCACGGGTTGCACCAGCACGCCGCACAGGAAGCCGTCGAGCATCACCACATCGACGGGCTCGAGCGGCTCGGGCGTGGCCGCCAGCAGGTCGTCGAGCTCGGAAAACTCGGCGTCGCTCAGGTCACGGTTGACGTGGGGGGTGGGTGGTTTTTGCATGCGGGGTTCCCTAGGGTTTGCGCGATTGTGGGGCGGCGGCACCGTTGCCGCGGCTCGTTTGGTGCGAAACGCCGTCGCGCGCCCGAAAGTGCAGCCGGTCTGTGCCAGAGTCGGACCTCGATGGCGACCCCCTTGAACACCCTGTGCTGAGCATGCAAGTGACCCCGAACGGCGTCATCGGATTGGCCGTGGCCCTGGGCTCGGGGCTGCTGATCGGCATCGAGCGTGAGCGCCGCAAGGGCAGCGGCGACGATCGGCAAGCCGCCGGTGTGCGCAGCTTCACCGTGGCGGCGCTGCTCGGTGCGCTGGCGCAGTGGCTGCCGGTGCCGGGTCTGGTGGTGTGCGCGGCGGGCTTCGTGGCGCTGCTGGCCGTGGCGTCGCACTACCGCAGCCGCTCCAGCGATCCCGGCATGACCACCGAGCTGGCGCTGTTTGCCACCTGCTTGATCGGCGTGCAGTGCGTCGTGTGGCCGGCCTTCGGGGCGGCGTGCGCGGCGGTGCTGACGGCGCTGCTGGCGTCGCGCGAGCGGCTGCATCAGTTCGCCACGCAGCGGCTGACCGAGCAGGAGTTGCACGACGGGCTGCTGCTGGCCGCGCTGGCGTTGATCGTGCTGCCGCTGATTCCGCGCGGGCCGGTCGAGTGGTTTGGCGGCATCCAGCCGCGTCCGCTGTTCACGCTGGTGCTGCTGATCCTGGTCATCCAAGCGGCGGGCCATGTCGCCTTGCGCGCACTCGGTCCGCGGCAAGGCTTGCTGCTGTCGGGCTTTGCCGCGGGGTTTGTCTCGAGCACGGCGACCATCGCGTCGTTCGGCAGCCGGGCGCGCGCGCATCCCGAGCAGTCGGCCATGTTTGCCGCGGGCGCGGCGCTGTCCTCCGCGGCCACCTGGGCGCAGGTGCTGCTGATCAGTGCGGCGCTGTCGCCGCGCGCCGCCTGGGCGCTTTTGCCGATGGCGCTGGCCGCCGCACTCACGTCGGCGGGCCTGGCGCTGTATCTGCAGCGCGGGTACACCGGCGCGCCGCCCGACGACTCGGCCGCACACCAAGGCAGTGCGCTGCGCTTGCGCGAGGCGCTGATCGCCGCTGCGCTGCTGGGCGGGGTGGCGCTGCTGGTGGCCAATGCGCAAGCGCACTTCGGTGACGTCGGACTCAACGTCAGCATCGCGATCGCTGCGCTGGTCGATGCCCACGCGCCGGTGGCGTCGCTGGCCTCGCTGCATGCGGCGGGCAGCCTGCCGCTCCCTCGCATGGAGATGGGCGTGCTGGTGGCCGTCACCGCCAACACGCTCACGCGGTGCACGGTGGCTGCGCTGACCGGCGGAAGCGCTTATGCCTTGCGCGTGGGCACGGCGCTGGTCGGCAGCCTGTGCGTGGCCTGGGCGGTGGGGCGGCTGGGCGGCGCCTGAGCCGCCCGTTTCCCTTCGGGGATGGGCCTACTTCAGGATGCCCAGCAGGTTCGAAAAACTGTCGGTCCACGGCTTGAAGCCGGCCGGGGTCGGCAGTTTCTCGCCGTCTTGCAGCGCGGCCGGCAGTGCCGCGGCGCGCTCGGGGCTCATCAGCAGCACCCACGACGAGCGCCGGCAGTACAGATCCGTGTCGTCCGGGTCCAGTTCGTAGATCAGCGCGACCTTGCCGAAGTGCTGCGCCGCGCTGGCCATCACCGGGCGCATGTCCAGGTAGCGGTTGGTGATGTGCACGGCCAGCAGGCCGTCGGGCTTGAGGTGGCCGAGGTAGGTTTTCATCGCCTCCAGCGTCAGCAGGTGCGTGGGGATCGAGTCGCCGGAAAACGCGTCCATCGCCAGCAGGTCGAATTGCTGCGGCGGCTCGCGCTCGAGCATCAGTCGACCATCGCCGAGCACCGGGACGATGGTCGCCTGGGTGTCCGACAGGTAGGTGAACTCGCTGCGCGCCAGTTCGAGCACCTGCTCGTTGATCTCGTAGATGCGCATCTCGTCGCCCGCCCGGCCATAGGTGGCCAGCGTGCCGGTACCCAGTCCCACCACGCCGAGCTTGAGCGGGTGTGTCTGCGGCAGGCTGCGAATGGCGCGGCCGATGCCCGACTTCTCGCAGTAGTACGCCGTGGGCTCCTTGCGCAGCGGCACGGCCATGTACTGCTCGCCATGGTTGACGCTGCCGTGGCGCATCAGGCGCAACGCGCCGAGTCGCGGGTCGATCTCGTCGGCCACGCGCAGCTGGCTGTAGAAGTTGCGAACCACACGCCGGTAGCCGTCCACGTAGTCCAGCGAGATGTCGGCCAGCCGCCAGCCATAGCCGAGCAGCGCCACCAGCAGCAAGGCGCGCCAATGCGGTCGCAGCTCGCGCCACAGCACGGCGATGACCAGCGTCGCGCACAGGAGCAGCCCGATGGGCATCTCGAAATAGGCCGTGAAGACCGCCGGGGCCACCAGACCGACCAGCACGCCGCCCAGCGCGCCACCCACCGAGAGCATCAGATAGAACAGCGTGAGGTGCCGCACTGGGGGCCGACGCCGCACCAGTTCGCCGTGGCAGACCATGCAAAAGACAAACAGCGACACGCTGAGCAGCGTGATCAGCATCGGCACGCCCATGCCGCCATCGAGCACGCGATCGAGCGCCAGAAAAGCCAACGGCAGCGCCGCCAGGAACCACCCCCGCACGTAATAGCGCGGCGCATCGAAGCACAGGATGAAGCTCAACAGGTAGATGCTCAGCGGCACCACCCACAGGAACGGCACCGGCGCGACGTCCTGGGTCAGGTGGCGGGTGATGGCCAGCAGCAAGATGGACGCCGACGCGGACAAGCCGACCCACAGCAGGCACTCGCGCCAGTGCGGACGTGGCGTCACCGGGGACGTGTCGACCGGTTCGCTCGATTCGACATGCGCCATGCGGCGCCGCGCGAACAGCGCCGTGGCCAGACCGGCCGCCACGAAGACGGCGTAGCCCGCCGACCAGGCCAGCGCCTGCGAGCCCACGGTCAGCGCCGGCTCGACCAGCACGGGATATGACAGCAGCGCCAGCATCGACGCCAGATTCGACAGCGCATACAGGCGGTACGGCTTGGCGCAGCCTGCGGAGACGGTGAACGAGCGCGCGTACCAGGCCTGCATCAGCGGGCCGGTGGTCGACAGCAGCAGGTAGGGCGCGCCGACCGCGCCGGCCAGCACCGCCAGCACGCTCCAACTGGGGTGTTCGAGCGCCATACCTTTCCAGCTGGGGTCGGCGGCCACCGGCAGGGCTGCCAGGCTCAGCACCAGCAGGCCGGCATGCACCAGCGGTTGCCGCCGGGCACTCACCTTTTCATGCAACCAGTGCACATAGGCGTAGCCGAGCAGCAACTCGGCCTGGAAGAACACCATGCATGTGCTCCACACCGAAGACGATCCCCCGAACCAGGGCAAGATCATCTTGGCGACGACGGGCTGGATCTGGAACAGCAGGAAAGCGGAGAGAAAAACGGTTGTTGCGAACAGGCTCATCGGGCGAGGATAACCAAGCCGCCCGGGCATGGTGGCAAGGCGTTGTGGGGGTGGCTGCGCGTCAGCTGCGCGGCACCAGCACCCAGGCGCGCAGCGGCTGCTTCATGCGGCCGGCCTGCTGCTCGGCCGCCTCGCCCCAGCCCCAGAAGTAATCGACCCGCACCGCGCCGACGATGGCGCTGCCGGTGTCTTGCGCCATCACGATGCGGCGCAAGGCCGTGCTCGACAGCGGCTCGGTGGTGTCCAGCCACAGCGCGCTGCCGTAGGGGACGCTGGTCGGGTCGATGGCCACCGAGCGCCCGGGCGTGAGCGGCACCGACTGCGCGCCGCGCGGCCCCACGTTGGGATCGGCCAGCGGTTCTTCGCGGAAGAACACCACCCGCGGGTTGGCCCACAGCAACTCGTTGACGCGTTGCGGGTTGAGCTGCACCCAGGCGCGGATGCCCGGCCACGAGGCCTGATCGGCGCGCAGCTCGCCTTGTTCGATCAGCCAGCGTCCCACCGACTTGTAGGGCTGGTCGTTGTGGCCGGCAAAAGCCATGCGAACCAGCCGCTGGCTGCCGTTGGGCTCGGTCAGCTGCAAGCGCCCCGAGCCTTGAATCTGCAGCGTCAGCAAGCTGAGCGGGTCGGCCAGCCAGGCCAGCTCGCGTCCGCGCAGCGCGGCCTGCGCGGCGGGCAGGGTGTCGATCTGCTGGCGCGTCCAGTACGGTTTGCGGCTGCCCAGATCGGTGGGGGTTGCGTACACCGGCACCTGGAAGGGCCCCTGGGCGGTGCGGCTGGCCTCGATCAGCGGCTCGAAGTAACCGGTGATCAAGCCCCGATCCGCACCTTCCAGCGACTCGATGCGGTAAGGCTGCAGGCGGCCTTGCAGCCAGTTGCGTGCGGCCGCGTCATCGGCCGGCGCGTTGCGTCGGGCCTCGGCACAGGTGGCAGCCCAACCGGCAGCCGGGCGTTCGCAGCCGCGCAGCAGCGCCGGCCAGATCTCCGCGGTGCGGTCGGCGTCCCAGCCGGGCAGGTCGGACCAGCGCGCCGGCACCCACCGTGCGCGACCGCGCACCACCACGTCGCCCAAGGGCGCGGGTTCGCGCGGTGCCACGGTCGGCGCGGTGGCTGTCGGCGCGAGGACGGGCGAGCTCGAACAGCCCACCAGCGCTCCTAGAATGAAAAGTCCCGAGGCAAGGAGGCGTGACATGTGGCTGTTGATCCTGGAGGCAGTCGGCGCCGTGGCGCTGTTGGCCCTGATTGTCTGGTGGACGATGTTCTCGGGGCGCCAGGGCGGCGAGCTCAAGCAGGCCGCCGAGGCGCCGGCGACGTCGGACACGCCCGAGCCCCCGCGCTGAAGCCACCGCCGTTCGTCGAACGGGCCGGCCCTCATGGGCGGCTCAGCCCAGCTGCCTGGGCGGCAGCACGAACGACATCGGCTGGCTGGCCAGCCGGTGCAAGATGGCGCGACGGATGCGGCTGCGATCGGCCAGCCGGATGCCGCGCGAGCCCATGGCCACCCTGAAGGCGAGGAAAAAACTCACCGCGAGGTTGAGCACGCCGGTCACCACGATGCCCGCCACGCACCACCAGAACGCGCTGTGCTCCAGCACCGAAAGGCCCTCGGCGGCAGCGGCGGCCGCCAACTGGCCGGTGGACAAGGTGACGTGACGCACTTCCACCGGCAAGCCGAAGAACAGCCCCACCGCCGGCACGAGGCCCAGCAGCAGCCCGAGCGAGATGTTCGAGGCGAAGCCCGAGATGTTGGCGCGCCAGAACCGCGCCCAGCGGTGCGCCCGCTCGGCCCCGAGCCGCGTCACGATGCGCGGGTTCCAGGCGATGGCGCTGTCGAGCCGGTGCCAGACGAACCAGTTTTCCACCCAGCCGCCGATCAGCGAGCTGGCGAACAGCAGCACGCCGGTGAACGCCGCGAACAGCGCCGTGGGCCCCAGCAGCGTGATCGACTCCAGCACGTGCTCGGCCGCATGGCCATCGACGAGCGGCGCACCGAACGCGGCTTGCCAGCCCCACTGGACGGCCAGCACCAGCGGCGCGACCACCGCCAGGTTGCCGAAGATGCCGGCGGCCTGCGAGCGGATCAGGTGGGCGACCTCGTCGACGAAGCGCTCGACCGCCGCATCGTCGGCCACATCGGAGAGTTTTTCGGCCAGCGCCGGTGCCGTCATGGCGGGCTGCTTGGTGGCCACCGTGCCGTGCATCAGGTGCACGATGAGAAAGCTCACGGCGTAATTCATGCCGGCCCAGAAGCCGCCCCAGAACGCCGACATGGCCAGCGCCATCACGAAGAACTTCACGAAGGTGGTGCCGGCGATCACCGCGCCGCCGCCCGCCGCGGCCTTCAGCATCTGGCGGTACGAGGCGCTGTCGCGGGTGATGTAGTGGTCGCCCACTTCGGCGCTGCGCTCGGCCACTTTGCGTGCGAGCAGCGAATAGTGGTCGGCAAACAGCGCCGTGATGCTGCGCCGCTCGGCGGCGGTGCGCACCAACTCGGCGAGCAGCCGGGCCACGTCGCGCGATTGCTGGCGGCTGACCACGCAGTTCAGCAGCTGTTCGATGCGGTAGGTGCGCAGCCGCAGCTGATCCACGTCGAACACCACGCTGATCGAAACGCCGTGTTCCTCAAGGTGGTCGTGCACGCTGTCGGCGCA
>CAIVGK010000165.1 GCA_903905475.1 uncultured Burkholderiales bacterium
CGCGGCGCGGTGATGACGGGCGGGCGCATCAACGTGCAAAAGGCCGCCGAGATCGTGCTGCACGAACTGCGTTCGGGCAGTCTGGGTCGCATCACGCTCGAAACCCCGCAGGACCTGGCTCGCTGGCAGGCTGAAGCGGCGGTGAAGGAAGCCGAGCGCGATGCCCGCAAGTCGGCCCGTTCGAAGGGGTCGAGAGCGGCTACGCCGAAGGTGCCGCAGTCTGAGGAGTGAGCCAGCCAGTCCGCGAGGCCGCGCGCCCGGTTTTCGCCATCGAGGTGTTCAGCACTCGGGTCAGGTCGGCCTTCAGCAGGTCGCTGCGCAGCGGCTTGAGCCAGTACTCGCGCACCCCGAGGCTCAGCGCCTTGACGATGTCGATCGAGAACGCCTCGGCCGTGAGCGCGATGACCTGGCACGACCCATCGGCCATGTCGGGCTGCAGCGCCCTGACGACCTCCATGCCGCCCATGTCGGGCAGGCTCATGTTGAGCAAGATCAGGTCTGGCATGGCGGTGCGCACCGCACGCACGCCGCTGTGGCCGTTGACGGCGATGCGCAGTTCAATGCTCGGGTAGGCCGCCAGCACCACCTTGACCATCGTGTGGTTGCCGGGGTCGGCATCGATGCACAGCACTCGGCTGCAGACGTCTCGGCGGTTGGTGTCAGCTTCTGTCATGTGCATGACGTACCCCTTGAACTGAAACGTCGGATCGGAAAACTGCGTCAACCGATTTTGCGAATCCGCCGTCCACCCGGCCATTGGTGCTTGCCCGTGAATTCACGGTGCCCGGCCGTTATCCTTGCCGCCCCGGTGGCTGCGCGTCTGGCACCGACTCACGGGAGTTCGAGCATGACGGCAGGTTTGTTCAAACAGCGGTTGTGGATGCTGGTGGCCGTGTGGGCGACCTGCAGCGGGGTCTGCCAGACCAGCGTCGCGGCCGAGCCGCGTGCGATGGCGGGCGCGCCTGCTGCCGTCAGCCACGCCACCCAGCACATCGAGCAGCGGCGGGCCTTTTTGCAGCAGTTGAAGGACGATCCTGCGGCGGCGCTGGCTTCGGCAGACAAGCTGACTCAGCGCGCGAAGTCGCTGGCGCTCGATGACCCCCGCCGCGCCGACGCGATGGAGCTGCTGTGCCTGGCGCAGCTCGACGCAGCGGCCTTCGACAAGGCGCTGCCGCTGGCTGCCGAGGTCGTGCGCATCCGACGCGCCGGCCGGCCGGTCGAGCCGCAGTTGCTCGCGCTGGCGCTCGGCACGCACGCCGCAGCCTTGTTCGCCTCCGGCCGCAGCGCCGAGGCCGACGCAGCGCACGCGCAGTCGCTCGAGGCCTGGCACCGCGCCTTTGCCGCCGACGACTTGCAACTCGCCCCCTGGCTCGAGGCCCAGGCCGATGGGGTGCCGCGCGGCTGGGGCTCGGCGCCATGGGCCGTCGAGTTGCTGCGCGAGGCGGTGCGCTTGCGCGCGCTGCATCCCGAGTTGTCCGGCGGTCGGCTCGCGCAGACGCTGGAGGATCTGGCGATCCACGAAATTCGCCTGACGCAGTTCGGTGAGGCCGACGCCCACCTCACCGCCGCCGCCAAGTTGCTGGCCATCGAATCGCAGAGCGATCCGGCGCGCGAGGAATTGAAGGCTGCCGTGGCGCAAATCCTCATGATGCGTGCGGGCGTCGCCGGAGCGCTCGGGCACAAGTCGCAGGTGCTTGAACTCGCAGCGCAGGCCAGCGCGGTCAAGCTCACCGAGCGAAAGCTGCAGGCCGAGACGCAACTGCTGGTGTCGGCGTCGTTGGCCACCGTGCTGCGCGGCATGGGCGACATCGAAGGCGCCATCGCGGCGCAGCGGCGCTCGCTCACGGTGTTCGAGCGCCATCAGGATCTGCTCGACAGCGCGGTGCTCGAGCGCGACGCGCTGGGTGCCACGCTCGCCTCGCTGGGAAGCCTGTACCTCGAGCACCAGGAGCAGGGCCCGGCGCGTCAGGCCCTGCGGGCCGCACGCATGGCGCTGGGTGACACGCCCGAGGTTCTGTTCGCGCTGGCCGAGCTCGAGCGGCAAAGTGGCGACGAACCGCTGGCGGTCTCGCTGTACGAAGCGGCGTTGCGCAAGCGCGAGGCGTCGTTCGGCGAGGTGGCGGTGCTGTTCGGCAGCGGCGCAGCAGCCTCGTCCAGCGATGCGGCGGCCTCGGCCCACAAGACGGCCGGCAGCCGGCCATGGGGCCAGGCGACGGTGCTGGTGCCCAAGTTGAAGCCGTCGGGTGCGGCCGCGTCGGCCCCCATGCACACCGTGCCTTTGCCGCACGGTTTCGCCAGCCCCGAGACCCCGTCGCTGATCCGCTCGCGGCGCGTGCTCGACGCCGCCCCCTGGGGCGCGCAGGCTCAGGCGCTCACCGCACGCGCGCGGCGCCATGCGAAGTCGGCGCTGGTGTTCGTGCCGGGCGCCAATGTGTCGCTGGATGCCGCCGTGCAGCAAGCCGCGCAGCTGGCAAGCGACATCGGCTTCGACGGCTCGGTGTTCGTTTACCCGTGGCTGTCGCCGGGCGCAGCGCATCGCTTGGCTGCCGACGCACCGCTCGCCGAGCGGGCGACGGCCGGGCTGGTCGAGTTTGTCGATCAGATCGCGCGCACCAGCGGTGCCGACAAGGTCCATCTGATCGCCAATGGCCTGGGCAATCAGGTGCTGCTGCCGGCGCTCGCGCGCATCGCGGCCGATCCCTCGAGCCCGTTGCGCGCTTCGCTGCGTGAGGTCGTGCTGCTGGCGCCCACCGTGCCCGTGGACGACTTCAGGAGCTGGGTCGATGGGCTGGCTCCGGCGGGCTCGGCGTTCGGTCGCTTCACGCTGTATGCGCACTCGCCCGACCCCGCGCTGTGGGCGGCCTGGCAGCGCGACGGTGCCACGTCGCTGGCCGGTTCGGCCTCATTGGGCGTGCCGCTGCTGCACCCGCGCGTGCAGAGCATCGATGTGGCCCGGCTGCCCGAGCCGGGCTTGCTGCAGTTGAACCGTGACCCGTGGCCCGTGAGTCCGCTGCTCGCTGAGGACATCCGCGCGCTGCTGCAAGCCGGCCCGGTGCGTTTCCCCGAGCGCCGCAGCGCGTCGTTCAAGCCGGTGCGCGGTGTCGAGGGCGGCGTGCCGTACTGGTCGTACGAGCCACCGACCGTTGCGCGACGCTAGTCTTTGCGAGCGGCCACGCCCAGCAACTGGTGCAGCCGGGGGCTGGTCGTCGTGTACTGCAGCTGCACCGGCCGTTCGGGGCGCACCCGCGCGGCGGCGCCATAGGCCGCCAGCGTGGCTTCGTGAAAGCCACACACGATCAGCTTTTTCTTGCCCGGGTAGGTGTTGACGTCGCCCACGGCGAAGATGCCCGGCACGCTGGTCTCGAAGGTTTCGGTGTTGACCACCAGCTGCTTGCGTTCGAGTTGCAAGCCCCAGTCGGCGATGGGCCCGAGCTTGGGGCTCAGACCCCACAGCACGGCCAGCACGTCGGCGCGCAGTGACCGCGTGCTGCCGTCGGCGGCCGCCACGCTGAGGCCGGTGAGCGTGTCACCGCTGGATTCCAGCGCCACCGCCTGACCCGCGATGAATCGCAAGTGCCCGGCCGCGCACGCCGCGCGCAGGCGCTCGACGGTGGCCGCCTCGGCCCTGAAGGCATCGCGGCGGTGCATCAGCGTGACGCTGGCCGGGCGGTCCTTGGCGGCCGTGGCATCGACGGCGGGGCTGTCGACACCGGCGAGAGACAGCACAAGGTCCAGCGCCGCGTCATCGTCGCCGAGCACCACCACGTGGCGCCCTGCGGTGTCTGCGAGCGTTTCGCCGCTGTGAAAGACCTGCCGCCCCAGATGACGCTCGATGCCCTCCAGCACCAGCTGGCGCGGCAGGAACGAGCCCACGCCACCGGCGATGACGATGGTGCGGGCCACCAACCGCGTGCCCGCCGAGGTGCTCACCTCAAAGCGGCCGTCAGGCTGCGCCGCGATGGCGGTGACCTGCTGCGACAAGTGAAAGGTGGGCGCCATCGGCGCGACCTGCGTCAGCAAGCGCTCGACGAGTTCACGTCCAGTGCACACCGGCACCGCGGGGATGTCGTAGATGGGCTTGTCGGGGTAGAGCTCGATGCACTGGCCGCCGGGCCCGGGCAGGCTGTCAACGACGTGGCAGCTGATTTCGAGCAGCCCGAGTTGGAACACCTGGAACAGCCCCACCGGGCCGGCGCCGATCACCAGCGCATCGGTGCACAGTGGGGCGCTCTGGCGGTCGGGCAAGGTGCGAGCCGCGAGCGGGTTGAAGCCGGGCGCCTGAACGATCAGCGGATCAATTCAGACAGCTTGCCGGTGCGGTCTTTCCAGTCGTCGGCGTCGGGCAGCGAAGGCTTGCGTTTGGTGATGCTGGGCCAGCCGATGCGCGCCAGATCGGCGTTGAGTTTGATCATGTGCTGCTGGTCGCCGGGCACGTCTTCCTCGGGCATGATGGCGTTGACCGGGCACTCGGGGATGCACACGGCGCAGTCGATGCACTCATCGGGGTCGATGGTCAGGAAGTTCGGACCTTCGCGAAAGCAATCGACGGGACACACATCCACGCAGTCGGTGTATTTGCAGCGGATGCAGGCTTCGGTGACTACGTGGGTCATGACTCAGGCTCGGTAGGACTGCGGTTGCAGGGTTGAAAAACGGCGGGCTGGGGAGCCCGTCCGACGGTCGAATTTTACGTGCTCGCACCCACCCTCTGCAGCGCAGGGATGTCGGCTTGGGCGGGTGGGGGCGACGTGTTCAGCGAGCGCGCCCCCGCGCCGATCACCACCACCGTCGGGCGGCCCGCGTGCAGCATGCTCGCGCGGCCCAGGGTGGCCAGGCGGTGGTCGCTGCGCAGCTCATCGGGCCAGCCGGCGCGCGAGGTGACGCACGCGTCGGTGTGGGCGGGCCAGCCCGCGGCGATCAGCTGGCGCGCCAGTGCGGCCAGCTGCTTGCCGGCCATGTAGAACACCTCGGTGTCGGCGTGGCGGCTCGCGCCAGGCGTGTCGCCTGCATGGCACGCGGTGGCCGTCATCGCGGTGGCGAAGCTCACGCTGCGCCCGGTGCCGCGGCGCGTCAGCGGACGCTGCGCCGACGCGGCGGCCGCCAGCGCGGCGGTCACGCCGGGCACCACCTCGCAGGCGATGCCCGCCTCGGTCATGGCTTGCAGTTCTTCTTCGAGCCGGCCGAACACGCTGGGGTCACCGCCCTTGAGGCGCACCACCAGGCCGCCCGGCCCGACGTCGAACGCGCACTTGACGAGCAGCGCGTTGATGGCTTCCTGGGTGGTGCTGTCGGTGTAGCCGCGCTTGCCCACGTGCAGCCAGCGCGCCTGCGGCGCCAGCGCGCGCAGCTCGGGATCGACCAGCGCGTCGACCAGCACCACGCGGGCCTCGGCCAGGCGCTGCGCACCGCGCACGGTGATCAGGTCGGCCTGTCCCGGGCCGGCGCCGACAAAGGCGACGCGGCCTGCGCTTGGGCTGCGCGGGTTCGTCATGCGCGGGGCGAGTCGACCAGCAGCGCGCCGCTGGTGCGGTTGGTGGTGGGGTCGACGATGATCAGCGAGCCGCCGCTGCGGTTGGCCACGTAGGCCTCCACCGGCAGCGGTTGCTGCGTTTCGATCACCACGCGGCCGATCTCGTTGACCGCCAGCTCGTTCGCCTCGAGCGCTTCGAGCGTGTGGATGTCGAGCCGGCTTTCGATGCTGGCAATGCGCGCTTGCACCCAGCGGTTGCCGTGGCGCACCCAGTACTTGCGCCCGACCACGGCCGGCTCGGTGTCCAGCCAGGCCAGCGTGGCCGGGAAGCTCGGCGTGGCGTGGATGCTGGCCGGCGTGGCGAGCCAGTCGCCGCGCGACACATCGAGCTGACGATCGAGCACCACCCCGGCCGACTGACCGGCCTTCACGGAATCGACCACGCTGCCGGCCAGCCGCACTTCGGCGACCACCGCGCGTTCGCCGCTCGGGAAGATCTGCACGGCGTCGCCGGCCTTCACGCTGCCGTGGGCGATGCGGCCCCACAGCGTGCGCGGCTGGTTGCCGGTGCCTTCGCCCTCGCGTGCCACGTACTGCACGGGGATCAGCAGATCGCCCTCGGTGCGTTCTTGAGCGGCAGGCAAGGACTCCAGCAGCTGCAGCAGCGTCGGGCCCTGGTACCAGGCGTCCCAGCCGGTATCGAGCACCTGCGTCACGTTGTCACCGCGCAGCGCCGACACCGGCACGATGCCGGCCACCGCGATGCCGGCTTGTTCAGCGAACGCGCGCAGCGCCACGCTGACCGCCTCGAACGCCTGGCGCGGGTCGGCCACGGCGTCGAGCTTGTTGACGGCGAACACGATGCTCGGCACGCGCAGCAGGTGCGCGAGCAGCGAGTGGCGGCGCGTTTGCGCCAGCAGCACCAGCGGGGTGACGTGCGTGTCGAGCTTGGTGATGTCGACCAGCACCACGGCGGCATCGCTGCCGGCCGCGGCGGTCACCATGTTGCGCGTGTACTGCTCGTGGCCGGGGGCGTCGGCGATGATGAACTTGCGCGCACGGGTGGCGAAGTAGCGGTAGGCCACGTCGATCGTGATGCCTTGCTCGCGCTCGGCTTCGAGCCCGTCGGTGAGCAGCGACAGATCGATCGGCGCGCCGGCGGCTTTCTTCTCGAGCGTGTCGAGCTGGTCGGCGAGGATCGCGCGGCTGTCGAACAGCAGCCGGCCGATCAGCGTGCTCTTGCCGTCATCGACGCTGCCGGCCGTGAGAAAACGCAGGGCGCGGTGGTCTGCCACGGGGGGTGCTGAGCTCATCAGAAATAACCTTCTTTCTTGCGCCGCTCCATCGAGGCTTCGGAGGTGCGGTCGTCCATGCGGGTGGCGCCACGTTCGCTGACGGTGACCTGCAGCGTTTCGGCCACGATCTCGGTGGCGTTGGTGGCCGGGCTTTCGACCGGGCAGGTGCACGTCATGTCGCCCACGGTGCGAAAGCGCACCACGGCGGTTTCCACGGTTTCGCCGGCTTCGGGTGGCGTGACATCGGTCAGCGGCACCAGCAGGCCCTTGCGGCGGATCACCTGGCGCTCGTGCGCGAAGTACAGGTTGGGCAGCGGGATGTTCTCGCGGGCGAGGTACAGCCACACGTCGAGCTCGGTCCAGTTGCTGATCGGGAAGGCGCGCATGTGCTCGCCCGGCTTGATGCGCGTGTTGAACAGCGTCCACAGCTCGGGGCGCTGCTCCTTGGGCTGCCACTGGCCGAAGCTGTCGCGGTGGCTGAAGATGCGTTCCTTGGCACGCGCTTTTTCCTCGTCGCGCCGCGCGCCGCCCATCAGCACGTCGAAGCGGTGCTCCTCGATGGCCTCGAGCAGCGCCACCGTCTGGTGGCCGTTGCGCGATTCGAGCGGGTGGCTCAGGCGCACCGTGCCGCGCTTGATGGAGTCCTCGAGGTGGCCGACCACCAGGCGCTCGCCCATCTCGGCCACGCGCCGGTCACGGAACTCGATCACCTCGGGGAAGTTGTGGCCGGTGTCCACGTGCAGCAGCGGGAACGGCAGGCGGCCCTTGAACTCGCCGTGGGTGCCGCTTACGCGCGTCTTGAAGGCTTTTTCGGCCAGCCGCAGCACCACGCACGAATCCTTGCCGCCCGAAAACAGCAGGGCGGGGCGCTCGAAGGCGGCCACGGTTTCGCGCAGGATGAAGATGGCCTCTTCCTCGAGCCAGTCGAGGTGCGTCTGGTCGAGCTCGGGCAGCAGCTGCTGCACGCTCACGGGGGCATTCATGGTCGGTCTCCGATCATCGATACGGCGCCTTCGGGCGCGGGTTCCTTGACGTGCAGTCCGCACTCCTTGGCTTTTTCGTCTTCCCACCACCAGCGACCGGCGCGGAAGTCCTCGCCCACCGCGATGGCCCGCGTGCACGGCGCGCAGCCGATGCTGGGCATGAACTCGTCGTGCAGCGGGTTGTAGGGGACGTCGTGGGCGGCGATGTGGTGCCACACGTCGTTCCAGCTCCAGTCGGCCAGCGGGTTGAACTTGGTGCGGCCCTGGGCGTCGATCTCGCTGAACGGCACCACCGCGCGGCTGTTCGACTGCTCGCGGCGCAGCCCGGTGACCCAGGCGGTGCGCGCGGCCATCATGCGGGCGAGCGGCTCCATCTTGCGCAGGTGGCAGCAGGCCTTGCGCAGCTCGAGGCTGCGGTACATCGCCTCGTTGCCGTGGCTCGCCACGAAGTGCACCACCGACTCGGCGAGCGGCTTGAACACCTCGACCGCCAGACCGTAGCGCTGCTCGATGCGGCCGATCAGCGCCACCGTGGGCGCGTGCAGCAGGCCGGTGTCGAGCGTGGCGATGGCGATGCCCGCGCTGCCACCCAACCCGTGGCGCGCGATCAGGTCGGTGATGACCATGTCTTCGACGCCCAGGCTGGTCGACTGCACCGCGCTGCCGGCGTGCGCCGCCGCGGCGTCCTGGAGCAGTTGCACGGTGTGCGCCAGGCGGTCTTCAAAGCCCGCCGTGTGCCGCGCGTAGAGCTCGACCGCGCTCATATGGACGCGCCTGCGTTGATGAACTCGCGCGGCGCGCCGTCATCGGACGGGCGCGCAAAGATCGGCCGGTGCTCGCGCACGTCGCCCTGGTAGTGGCCGGGGAAGAAGTTGAGCGCGCGCTCGGCCGCTTCGCGCGACTGATCGGCGCGCAGCACCACCGCATCGAAGCCGGTGCGCTGCAGCAGCGGCAGCATGTCGACGAGCACCTCGCCGATGGCGCGGATCTCGCCTGTGAACCGGTAGCGCGAGCGCAGCAGGTGCGCCTGGCTGTAGGCACGGCCGTCGACCCACTTCGGGAACTGCAGCACGATGAGGCCGAGGCGCGGCAGATCGGCTTCGAGCTCGCGCGTGTCCTGGGTGTTGTCGACGATCACGCCCACGGGCATGCCGGCGGGCCAGTGGTGGCGCACGCTGAGCCACTGCAGCCAGGTCAGCAACTGGTGGGGCGCCGGGGTGATGGTGACCATCGGGCCGTCATCGCCTTGCACGCGGTGCCAGGCATCTTGGGTGGGCTGGATGAATTTCATGGCGCTCATTCGGCGGTGGCGGCGTCAGGCGCAGCGTGCCGCGCGGTCGAGCGGCGCACCGCGTTGGTCGATGCCTTGAAGGGGTCGAGTCCGACGCGCTTGATGGTGTCGATGAAGCGCTCGCCACCTTGGCGCTGTGCCTGGTAGGTGTCGATCACCGCTTCGACCGCATCGGCGGCCTCATCGGCCGCGAACGACGGGCCGACCACCTTGCCGGGCACCGGACCGCCGCTCAGCGTGGTTCCGTCGGACCCGCCCAGGGTGATCTGGTACCACTCGGCCCCGTCCTTGTCGACGCCGAGGATGCCGATGTGACCGCTGTGGTGGTGGCCACACGAGTTGATGCACCCGCTGATGTGCAGGTCGATGTCGCCGATGTCCCACAGCTCGTCGAGGTCTTGGTAACGCTCGGTGATCTCGGCGGCCAGCGGGATCGAGCGCGCATTGGCCAGCGCACAGAAGTCGCCGCCCGGGCAGGCGATCATGTCGGTCAGCAAGCCGATGTTGGGTGTGGCAAAGCTCGCGCTGCGCGCGGCCGCCCACAGCGCGGGCAGGTCGCTCTCGAGCACCCACGGCAGCACCAGGTTCTGGTCGTGCGACACGCGCAGTTCGCCGTGGCTGTAGCGCTCGGCCAGATCGGCCGCCAGTTCCATCTGGGTGTCGGTGATGTCACCGGGCGCCTGGCCGGTGCGTTTGAGCGACAGCGTCACGGCGCGGTAGCCGCTCAGCCGGTGGCCGTGCACATTGCGCTCGAGCCAGCGGCCGTAGCCCGCAGGCGCCTCGGCCGGGGCCGCGATGCCCGACGACGGCTGCGCCGCCACGCCCGCGGGCACCACGAAGTTGGCTGTCACCCGATCGAGCTCGGATTGCGGGATCAGGTGAGCGCTGCCATCGGCGTCGCGTTCGAGGATTTCCTTGAACTCGGCCTCGACGTCGTCAAAGAAGCGCTGGCCTTCGGCCTTGACCAGGATCTTGATGCGCGCCTTGTAGATGTTGTCGCGCCGGCCGTAGCGGTTGTAGACACGCACCACGGCTTCGATGAAC
>CAIVGK010000166.1 GCA_903905475.1 uncultured Burkholderiales bacterium
CCGACCGGCAAGTTGACCTTGGCCACCTCCATGCGCCCGACCGCCTGGAACGGCCCGGGCAAAAGCTGGCCGAGCGCGATGCCCACGACGATGCAAAGAAACACCCACACGGTGAGGTAGCGCTCGAAGACGCTCATCGGGGCGGGGGCGGCAAGTTGGGGTGAATTCATGGGGTCCTTGGTGGGGTCAGCGCGTGCCGATGGCCTTGATTTCACGGCGAATCGCCAGTTGGTCCAGCGACGCCATCGGCAAGGCCAGCATCAGCTCGATGCGGCGCTTGAGCACCAGCGCGGTGTCCCAGAAGACCTGGGCCGTTTGCTCATCGCTGCCTTGAAACGCGGCCGGGTCGGCCACGCCCCAGTGCGCGGTCATGGGCTGGCCGGGCCACACCGGGCAGACCTCGCCGGCGGCGTTGTCGCAGACGGTGAACACGAAGTCCAGCTCGGGCGCGCCCGGTTGTGCGAATTCAGCCCAGTCCTTGCTGCGAAATCCGTCGCTGGGGATGCGCATGCGCTCCAGGGTCTGCAGTGCTTGCGGGTTGACCGCACCTGCGGGGTGGCTGCCCGCGGAGTAGCCCACGAAGTGGCCGCCGCCCAGGCTGTTGAGCAGGCCTTCGGCCAGGACCGAGCGTGCCGAGTTGTGGGTGCACACGAAGAGAACGTTGTAGGTCATGGCATCTCGCTGAAACATTTCCAAGAAAATGGAAATGTATGACGCCAAGATGACCCTTTCGTGACGCTCACCCCCCCCCGACCGCCTGACAACAGGCAGCAGGTGCGTCAGCTCGCCTTGGGCACCACCACCTGCCCGTGCTTGGCGGCCAGCGCGATGAGCTTGGCGCGGTCCGAGCCATCCCACGAGCCTTCGCGGTCGAAGTCGACGTACATCCGCGAGGCGCCTTCGCGCGAGGTCATCGAGATCATCTCGATGCCGCCCTGGCCGAACTGGTACGAGTGCGTGGCACCGCCCGGCACATGCACCAGGGTGCCCGGCCCGGCCACGCCCTCGGTGCCGTCGATCACGTAGCCGAGTTGGCCGCTGATCACGTAGAACGACTCGTCCCACGGATGCGAGTGATCGCCAGGCCCCGTGCCCTCGGGGCCCGTGGTGTGAAAGATCTCGTAGCCCGCGGTCTGCGCGCCCGAAGCCAGGATGGTGATGGCGGTGCCGGCGATGTTGAGCGCGCGCGGGCGATCTTCGGGGCTGACGATCAAGGGGGAGGGTGTCATGTCATGTCTCCGGATGGGGCGGGCGGTGCGGCGGTGCGGCGGCTAGCGGTGCACGCCGGGGATGATCACGCGCTTTTCCAGTGCCCGTGCGGCGATCACGATGACCGACACCAGCGCCAGATAGACCAGCGCGGCAAACGCATAGGCCTTGAAGAACTGGAAGTTGGTCGACGCGAGCTCTTGCACCCGCGCAAAGAACTCGGTGTACTGGATCAGGAACGCCACCGAGGTGTCCTTCAGGTTGAGGATCACCTGGTTGGCCAGCGCCGGCACCGACAGGCGCAGCACCTGCGGCAAGATGATCAGCCTGAAGACCTGCGCGTGGCTGAAGCCCTGCGCGCGCGCGGCATCGAGCTCGGCCTGGTCGAGCCCGTTGCACGCGGTGCTCAGATACGCCGCGTTGTAGGCCGCCACATTGAAGGTGAAGCCCAGCCACGCCGCCATGAAGGGCGAGATCTTCACGCCCCACTGCGGCAGCCCGTAGTACATGAGGAACAGCAGCACGATGAGCGGCATGCCGATGAAAAACGAGATGTAGCCGCGCGTCAGCCAGCGCACCAAGGCGTTCGGGCTGAGCGTGAGGTACAGCACCACGATGCCGCCGAGCAGCCCGGTGATGCTCATGAGTGCGGCCAGCAGCAGCGTTTGGCCCAGGCCGTTGGCGATCAGCGGCCACTGCTCGACCAGGTCGCGGCTGAACGACGACCACTCGCTCACCGCGTGCTGCCTTCGCGGCGGAAGAAATCGCGCACCCGGGCGTCTTTGTGGTTGCGCGACAACTGCTCGACGGTGCCTTCGGCGTGCACCACGCCCTGATCGAGAAACACCACGCGGTCCGAGATCTGCTGCGCCAGCGACAGGTCGTGGGTGACGCACAGCACCGTGACCTTGTCGCGCAGCAGCGTGTTGATGAGCGCGGAAACCTCGCGCGACATCAGCGGGTCGAGCGCGGAGGTGGGCTCGTCTAAGAACACCACCGCCGGGTCCATGGCCAGGGCACGGGCAAGTGCCACACGCTGCTTTTGGCCGCCGGAAATCTGCGCCGGGTACTGGTCGCGCTGCGGGGCCAGGCCGAGGCGATCGAGCTCATGCATCGCACGCACGTCGGCTTCGGCACGGCTCAGGCCGCGCAGCTTGCGCAAGGCCAGCGTCACGTTGTCGAGCACGCTCAGGTGGCGGTACAGCGCGAACTGCTGGAACACGAAGCCGATGCCCTGGCGCAGCGCGCGCACGTCGACGCCGGGGCCGGTGACTTCCTGCCCGCGGAAACGGATCGACCCCGAGGTGGGTTCGATCAAGCGGTTGATGCAGCGCAGCAGCGTGGACTTGCCGCAGCCCGACGGGCCCATCACGACCTTGACCTCGCCTTCGTTCACCGACAGGTTGATCCCGGCAAGCACGTCCCGCGTGTCGAAGCGCTTGACCACATCTTTCAGCTCGATCAGCGCCACGAGGGGTTCCTTGAGGGGGGCGGTGCGTGCATCACTGCGCACTGAGGCCGGGGACGCGGTAGTGCCGCTCGATCAGGTGCACGCCGACGAGCAAGACGCGGTAGATCGCGAAGTACAGCAACCCCACCGCGAGGTAGATCTCGACGCCGCGCATCGTGGTGGCGGCCAGCGTCATCGCCTGCTTGGTGATTTCGGGGATGCCCACGGTGTAGGCGAACGGCGAGTACTTCAGCACCACCGTGAACTGGTTGACCATGCCCGGCACCGCCAGGCGCAGCATCTGCGGGAACTCGATCAACACCATGATCTGCAGCCGGCTGAACCCCATGGCCTCGGCGGCCACGATCTCGGCGGCATCGACCGAGTCGAGTGCGCCGCGAAACACCTCGGCCAGGTAGGCGCCGGCCATCAGCCCGAGACTGAGCACCATGGCCAGCAGCGGCGACACCTTGAGACCCACGCTGGGCAGCCCGAAGTACACCAGGAACAGCAGCACCAGCACCGGCACACCGCGCAACACGAAGGTGTACGCATCAAGCAGCCAGCGCAGCCAGCGCACGTTCAGGCGCCACAGGCCGGCCACCAGCAACCCGGTGATCAGGCCGGTGGCCGCGCAGCTGAGCGTCACCGCCACGGTGTACGACACGCCTTGCGCCAGCTGCGCAACGATGGCCGCAAAGTCCATGCCGTGGGGCCCGAAGCTCAGCAGCGCGCTGTCACTTCATCCACTTGTCGAGGATGGCCTTGATCTGGTCCGGGCCCAGTTCGACGAGGTACTTGTCGAAGTCGTCGCGCATCGGCGAGCCCTTGGCAAAGGCGAAGCCCAGCTTGTCGAAGCCGGTGAACGAATAGCTGCTCTCGATGGGCAGGTTCTTCTTGTATTTGAAGTTCGTCAGCACCGGCTCTTCGATGAAGGCCAGGTCGAGGTTGCCGTTTTGCAAGTCGGTGACCGCCTCGTTGTAGCTCGGGTAGAGCTTGACCTTGTCGAGGCTGTAGTAGCCCTTGGGCTCGAGCTCGTTCTTGATCAGGTCGTTGTAGGCCATGCCGCGCGGGTAGCCGATGGAGTACTTCTTCAGCTCGCTCAGATCGGTGATCTTGATGTTGCGGCTGGTCAGGCTGACCAGGTGCCAGGCGTTGTCGTAGTAGGGCTGCGAGAAGTCCATCGCCTCCTTGCGCTTGTCGGTGATGCTGATGCCCGAAAACGCCACGTCGGCCTGGCCGCTCGACACCGCACCCAGCATGCCTTGCCAGTCGTAAGGCGTGATCTGCAGCGTGCAGCCACGCGCCTTGCAGTAGCCCTCGAAGATGTCGAGGTCGGCGCCCACCGTCTTGCCGCTGTCTTCGAACACCATCGGCGGCGAGGTGGGCGACACCGCCACCTTGATCACCTTGCCGGCCACGCCTTGAGCGGCCGGCGCGGTGCTGCTCGATTCGTCTTTCTTGGAGCAACCCGCGAGGGCCAGGGCCAGCACGCACAGCAAGGCGAGGATCTTCTTCATCAAGGGGTCTCATCGATCAGGTTGGGAAATCACGGCGCAAGACGCGCGGGTTGCGGCCCACTCTCGAAGAGCGACGGCCGCACGGAGTTTAGGGCGTGCGAGGCCTCCGTCGAAGCGGAGGCGCCCGGGCGCGCTTCCCTGACAATCTGCGCTGTTCCGGCGAACACCCTCCCGGTGTGCCTTTTCCCAGACCCTTGCGCGATGAACAAGCTGCTGTGTGCGTTGCTGATCGGCCTGTGCCTCATGGGAACGGCCCAGGCCCAGGCGCGGTTTCAGGCGCAGGCGAAGCTGCTCTCGGACATGGACCCGGCTGCGAAGCACCTGCGTCTGTCTCGAGACCGGTTCGAGCGCTACCTGCGTGAACAGCAACTGGCCCGTCCAAGCGCCGCCCAGCCGCTGATCACGCTGCCAGCGGCTGCCGACAGCCTGGGCGCGCAAGACACGCCGGCAGCGCAGCCCGCGACGGATTCGCGTGTCGGCGGCATCCGCGTGACCGGCGATGAACACCTGAACCCGGGCTTCGTGCTTGAGCGCTTGCACCAGACCCCGGGCGAGGTGCTGTCGATCGAACAACTGGAGCACGACCTCATTCGCTTCAACGCCTTGCACGAGCCGCAGTTGAGTGCCACGGTGAGCGCTGGCGCCGGGGCGGTCCCAAGCGATGTGGCCCTCCATGTGCAGCCCGCCAAGCGCCACAGCGTCACGACCTTTGCGGACAACGCCGGCAATGACGCCGTGGGCGAAGCGCGCGGCGGGCTGATCTACCGCGGCAGCGGCCTGCTCGGCTGCGACGACACCTTGCAACTGATCACTGCGTTCACCAAGGGGTCGCAAACCTACGGCGTGACGTACTCGGTGCCGGTGAACCGTGACGATCTGCGCCTCGACGTGCTCGTCGCGCGTGGTCACATCGATGTGCTCAACGGACCGTTCGTGCCGCTGGGCATCACGGGCCGCTCACGCGAGGTGGCCGTGGGGCTCACGCAGCCCTTCGCCGTGAGCCTCGACGAGCAGTGGGCGGGCTACGTCCGCTTGTCGTCGAGAAACTCCGTCAACCTGCTCAAAGGGCGCGCCGTGCCGGAGCGGGAACTGAAGGTGTTCTCGCTGGGCGTGAGCGCCGAGTCGAATCGTGACGCGGTGGCCTGGACGCTCGACAACAGCGTGAACGTCGGTGCCAAGGTGCTGGGCGGCGATGAGCAGTTCGCCTACTACCGCGCCCACGTCGCGCGCATCGACCGGCTGTCGCAGCGCGTGCAACTGGTCACCCGGGCCGGCGTGCAGTATTCGTTCGATCGGGTGCTGCCGATGGGCGAGCAGTTCCAGGCCGGTGGCATCTCCACCGTCCGGGGGTTCACCGAGGGCTTGCTGTCCGGTCGCAGCGGCTATGCGTTGAGCGCCGAATTGCGCGCCGTGGCCTACGCGCCACCGCCCGGTGCCCCCGCCGGCCCGCGCCCGGTGGTTCAGGTGCTGAGCTTCTTCGACCATGGCGCTGCGCTGCCCTACCGTCCGTGCCAGAGCACCACCCACGACGACGACCTGACGAGCGTCGGGGTGGGTGTCGTCCTCGACTTCAGCAGGCGTGTCACCACCCGTGTGACGGCGGCCTGGCCGCTCGACCAGAACCCGGCCGAGCAGCGCCAGCGCTCGCCGCGCGTGCTGGCGGCGATGAACATCGCGTGGATTTGAGCCGGCCCATGACCTGCGCGTTTTCACCCCAGGACGAAGCCGCCATGCGCATCGCGCTCGACCAGGCGCACAACGCCTGGCTGGTCGGCGAGGTGCCGGTGGGCGCGGTGATTCTGCGCGCCGGGCAGGTGATCGCCACCGGCTACAACCGGCCGATCACCCAGCACGACCCGACCGCGCACGCCGAGATCGTGGCGCTGCGCCATGCGGCCACGTTGCTGGGCAATTACCGGCTGCCCGAGTGCGAACTGTTCGTCACGCTCGAGCCGTGCGCCATGTGCGCGATGGCGCTGATGCACGCGCGCTTCAAGCGGGTGGTGTTCGGCGCGCTCGACCCCAAGACCGGCGCGGCCGGCTCGGTGGTCGACCTGTTCGCGCAGCCGCAGCTCAACCACCACACGCAGTTGCACGGCGGCTTGCTGGCCGACGACTGCGCCCAGGTGCTGCGCGAGTTCTTTGCCGAGCGCCGCCAGCACTACCGCCAGCGCCGCGAAGGCCTGGCGCTCAAAATCGATGCCACGCTGGGCTTGCAGCCGGTGGGCATTCCCGCTGGCGAAGCGCTCGAGCTGCTGCTGCCGCCTCAATCCATCTGATCACCCATGACCGCACTTCACCTCTACAGCGCCTCGGGCGTGGTCGCCCAGGCTGCGGTGCTGCGCCGCGCCGCCAAGCGGCTGGGCACGCTGGGCTTCGACGTGACGATCGACGCCTCGGCGCTGGCCAAGCACCAGCGCTTCGCCGGTGACGACGACACGCGGCTGGCCGCCTTGCACCGCGTGGCGCAAGCCGCGCCGGGCATCGCGATGGCCACGCGCGGCGGCTACGGCCTCACGCGCTTGCTGGGTCGC
>CAIVGK010000167.1 GCA_903905475.1 uncultured Burkholderiales bacterium
GGCTGGTCTTGGATGTTGCGCAGGCTCGCGAAGGTCGAGCTGTTGGCGGCCGAGGCGTGGCAGTTGACGCAGTACTGTCCGAAGCCCATGTAAGGCAAGCGATTGCCTGACTGCGCCGGCCAGTCGTTGGTGAAGGTTGACTGGCCCTGAAGGGTCGGAAATCCGTACCAGCCCCAGAACCAGCCGTCGTGCGAGCCTTGCGCGTCCCGGACGGCGAAGGCGGCGCCGCTGGTCGGGCGCAGACGCTCGGGCTCGATGCCCGCGCAGGCGGCCGCCGGCGCCGGAAACATCTCCTTGACCAGCATGGCGCCGTCGGGCGGCGGGGGATCCTCCGGCCGGGCCTCCGTACCGGGCGGGCGCGTCTTCTTGAGCCAGGCGAAGGCCGAAGGCGAGTACCAGACCACGACCGGCGCGTGCGTACCAAAATACCGACCGCTCCATTGCCCCTTGTCCAGGTTCGCAATGTACGGGCCGGTGTCGCGCACCCCCTTGTCACGCACCCAACCCGCCTCCTTGTCGCGATGGCAGTACTGGCCGAGGAAAGCGTTGACCGCGTTCTGATACGCGTCGAGCGACAAGGCAGAGGGGCGGCTGAGCTTGTCAGCCAGCGCGCGGCAGGCCTGAGGATCCTTGGGCAGCAGCGGCTGCGGGCTCAGCGCATCGCAGGTCGCGGTGGCCGCGCTCAGCACCGCGGAGGGACCGGCGACCAGCCAGACGACCAGCAAACTCATGAGGGTGCGTCGGATCGGAGTACTGCAACGGGCCCGTGCGGCACAACAACGCGTCTGGAGCCAGAACATCTGCACACCTCTGCCTGTGGGGGCCGGGTTCGGCCCCACCACCCCGACGGTGATGCCGGAGTGCATCAACACAGCCGGCTGGACTTTAGCAGGGTCACGACGGGTCGCTGCACGTGCGAGCAACCAACCGCGCCCATCTGAAATCGGGCGTTGTCCGCCCGCCGGCGCACACGCACCCGGCGCCGGGCCGGCATCGCCCCTGACGGCAACAGCAGCGCGCGACGGCTCTTCAGCGCCGCGGATGTCCGCTGTGGCCCGCTGAGTACCGCGCATCTCAGCCTGTCGGGGCTGTGGACTCACACCATGCGCTGGGACACGACCAGAAAAAACCCCCAAGTCGTTGATTTACTTGGGGGTTTGGTCTTTTCTGGCCCCTTGTGGAGCCCTGTCTGGTGGTGGGCCTGTAACCCGCGCCAAACTTAGCTAACTCAGCGCCTTACAACCGGCGCAAACCCGTGCGGAACGGTGCGGATCACCCCTCTACCTGCGGTGAATCGTAGCAGCTTGACCTCATCACCACCGCGATCACCGCCCGGCCGCCAGCATCAAAGCGAGTTCGATTCCGTATTGCTCAATCGAACCCGCGTCCGCAAGCCACGTCGGTGGCAACGGCTAGTCGAGCCACTTGCGGCACGCTTCGAAGGTCGCCGCTGTCACGACCGACGCCAGGTTCGCCTGCGAAGGCGACGCTGGCGCAAATCCCATGTTTTCGGTTGGGCCAACTGACACCGCTGCATCGCCGTCCGCGCCGCACAGGCACAAGAGGTTGGATGACCGGTCGAGCAGCGTCGCCTCCGGAAATACCTTGAAAGCCGCGCGATCGCCGTGGCGTTCGATCAGACGAAGCAGGTCTTGCAGGTCGGCCTTCCGAAGTTCGGCACGTCGGGTGGATGCTGACGACCAACCGGAGCTTGGTCGCGCTGTCAGCGAGATAGCCCTCCATCCAGTTCACGGCTTGGGCGTCGATCGCGGACACCACACCGAACACGCTGAGCGCCGCCCGCGCGGCCACCTCGAAGGGAAGCCCCGTCTCGTACCTGCCGATCCCTGAGCTAACGCGGGGCTCCGGCCACACGAAGGGCATCTGCGGGACGATTGGCTTGCTCACGAGGCCTCCTTTGGCCGTTAGGTCACGCGGCGATTGAGAGCCTTTGCCGCCTGGGCACACCCACAACGGTAATCACAATGCAGCGAATACAAACACTAAAACGATGTGTTGGACACATTCTAGAGCGGCTTATATACTTCCTTCAATAGCTCTCACTGGCCTTCGCTAACCCGAACGAGCACCCCCAGGATGTCGAAAGAAATGCTTGCCGACCTAACCCAACCGCAGCGCGACCGACTCGCGTTCGTGGAGTTGCGCGTGCGCTTCATCGGGGAGATACGCCGACAGGACTTGGTGTCGCGTTTTGGCATCCAGTCCGCCGCCGCCACCCGCGATCTGGCCCTGTACAAAGACCTGGCTGCGGGCAACATCGACTACGACGCCAAAGGCAAGTCCTACGTCTTGGGTGCTGACTTTCAGCCGGTCTTCGACTTCCCCCCTGAGCGGGTGTTGTCGTGGCTGACCCAGGGCTTCGGCGACGGAGAGCCCGTGCGACTCAAGGCTTGGGTCGCCAGCGAGAGCCCATCACGTCTGACGCACCCCGATTTGGATGTGCTGGCCAGCGTGACCCGGGCGATCCACCAGGAATGCGCGCTCGACATCGAGTACCACTCCATCTCCAGCGGGCAATCGGAACGCGAAGTCGTCCCGTTCGCCCTGATCGACAACGGCCTGCGCTGGCATGTTCGCGCCTTCGATCGCCAGTCTCAGGAGTTCAGGGACTTCGTGATCACCCGCATCAGACGGCCGGTTTTACTCAAGGGAATGCCGGTGCTACCTCACGAGGCCAGCGACCAGGACATCCAGTGGACCCGGATTCTGGAGCTGGACCTGGTCCCGCATCCTGACCAGCCGCACCCTGAAATCTCCGAGATGGACTACAGCATGGAGCGCGGCATGTTGAAGATGAAGCTGCGTGCTGCGATGGCCGGCTACATCTTGCGCAAGTGGAGCGTGGACTGCTCACCGACACACAAATTGAACGGTCCCGAGCACAGGCTCTGGCTCAGAAATCACCTGGCGCTGTATGGCGTCCGAAGCGCCGTGCTGGCTCCCGGCTACGAGAGCCCGGAGCCCGTCGAGCCAGAACAAGATTGCGACTGATATGACTTCTCCACCAAACAACAGAGGAACGTTGGGCGCGACCGATCACCACCGTACTCGCTGCATCACCACACTCGGAGGTTGCCGGTGAGCGGGCGCTGGAAGACGATTTCGCCCTCCCAGTTTCCGTGGGAGCAGGATGCGCTCGACTTCGTGCAGCGCGCTCTGCCCAACCGTGAACCCTTCCGGGCCTACAGCAACTTCGAGTTTGTTGCCGACGACGGAAGCATCAACGAAGTCGACTTGCTGATCATTTCGCGGTACAGCATCTTCCTTGTTGAGATCAAGAGCCGCCCTGGGGAGGTCAGTGGCGATTCGCATACCTGGATTTGGCGGGACGGCGCCCGGGAATACTTTGACGACAACCCCTTGCTGCTCACGAACCGCAAGGCAAAGAAGCTCGCCTCGCTGCTGCGTAAGCAACTGACTGTTCAGAAACGTCGCACGCCCTACATCCAGTCCCTGGTCTTCCTGTCCGACCCTGCGCAACGGTGCAAGCTCGCCGGTCCTGCCCGGGAAAATGTTCATCTGCGGGCCGACATCGCCAACAAGCTGTTCGACGAAACGGCCCCGGTAGCCAGCGCACAGCCCATAGACCGCGATCTGGCGACATCACTGAATCGGGCGCTGGAAACCATTGGCATCCGTCCGCCGCAGCAGAGTCGGCGCGTTGGCGACTATCAGCTTGAACAGGTCCTTGCCGAGACCGACTTCCACCAAGACTGGCTGGCCAAGCACGTATCGCTGACCAACCTGCGCCGACGTGTCCGTCTCTACACCGCCAAGCGCACGCTCAATGCCGGGCAGCGCTCCATGTTGGCCGACGCGGCTCGGCGCGAGTTTCAGTTGCTTGAAGGCATACGCCACCCGGGCATCCTGCGCGCTTCAGACTTCATTGACAGCGAGCACGGGCCCGCCCTGATCTTTGAGTACGACGAAGGACTGCAGCGACTCGACCACTTCATTCGGGCGCAAGGGGAACACCTCGATCTCTGGCAGCGGTTGAAGCTGGTCCGCGCCATTGCTGAAGCACTGGATGCCGCGCACCGCTACCGCCTGTACC
>CAIVGK010000168.1 GCA_903905475.1 uncultured Burkholderiales bacterium
AAAGCCAAGGCCGATGAGCTGCACGCAAAACTGGTGAAAGACCCGGCCTTGTTCGCCGAGTTGGCCAAGAAGAACTCGCAAGACCAGGGCTCGGCAGCCAAGGGCGGCGACCTGGACTTCTTTGCGCGTGGCGCCATGGTCAAGCCATTCGACGAGGCTGCGTTTGCGCTCAAGGCGGGCGAGCTCAGTGCGGTGATCGAGACCGATTTCGGGTTCCACATCATCCGATTGACCGACGTTCGCGGTGGTGAAGCGCGAACGTTTGAAGCGGTGCGTCCCGAGATCGAGTCTGAGGTTCGCCAGCAGTTGGCTCAGGCCAAGTTCGCCGAAGCGGCCGAGGACTTCACCAACCTGGTCTACGAACAGTCCGACAGCCTTCAGCCCGTGGCCGACAAGTACAAGCTCGAGCTGAAAACGGCGCAAGGCGTCGCCCGCAAGCCAGCGCCCGGCGCGCAGGGCCCGATCGCCTCGGCCAAGTTCCTGGAGGCGTTGTTTGCCAGCGATTCCTTGACCAACAAGCGCAACACGCCGGCTGCCGAGGTGGCCCCGCGGCAACTGGTGTCGGGCCGCATCGTCAAGTACGAGGCTGCACGGGTTTTGCCGCTGGCCGATGTGAAAGACAAGGTTCGTTCAGCCGTGGCGCTGACCCAGGCGGGGGCACTGGCGCGCAAGGAAGGCGAAGCGCGTCTGGCACAAATCAAGCTGGCACCGCAGACCGATCTGGCGGTCGAGCCGCGCCTGGTGTCTCGAGTGCAAGGGCAAGAGCTGGGTCAGCCGCTGATCGACGCCATCTTGGGCGCCGACATGACCAAGACGCCTGCGATGGTGGGCATCGACCTCGGGCCTCAGGGCTTTGTGGTGGCGCAAGTCGACAAGATCGTTGGGCGCGACCCGGTGGCGGCAGACTCCGTGCGCGCCACGGGCCAGTACGCCCAAGCCTGGGGCGAGGCCGAAGCGCAGGCGTACTACGCATCGCTGCGCAACCGCTACAAGGTTCAGGTCAACGACAAGGCCTTGGACAAGGCCTTGCGCATCGACACGCCCGAAGGTCGTTGAGGCCACACTCGCCGGCCTCATTTGAGGGCTGCGCCGGCCTATAATCTCGTTCTCTGCGGTGGCTGTAGCTCAGTTGGTAGAGTCCAGGATTGTGATTCCTGTTGTCGTGGGTTCGAGCCCCATCAGCCACCCCAAGTAATACGAGCGAAAGCCGGTAAGCAACTACGAACAAGTTGCTGCCGGCTTTTTGCATGTAACGGCAGATATAAGACGATTTGCCGAAGTTGTGGCCCTCGCGGCTCGCCAGAAGCCACAAACCCGACGCGCTTGCCGGGCCTTCAATTGCGGCCGCAGCGGTGCAAAGTGCACCCGCCAACAAAAAAGGCCCGCCGCGTGCGGGCTTTGTTGCTTCTGGCGGTGGGCACGCCAGGGACCTCGGTCAGCGCCGGTCCCCATGGCAGGCTTTTGCTTTGTGGCCAGGCGCAACCCCAAAACGGGCTCTAGGAATTCCCGGGGCGGTTCATTCCGGGCGCGGGAGGTTTATTTGCGTGGCGTCCATGCAGCACGCAGCTTCTCGATGTCAGACGGCACGTAGAAGCCGCAATAGATTGAATCGTCTTCGAGCAGCCGGTTCGCGAGTTGGCGCACGAGCCCGGCATCGTAGAGTGTGCTTGTGTTGTGACTCTCCAGCGGCTCGGCATGCGCCGCCGCATCCGGATCAATCACGGCGAGCGCGCGGCCGCAGCTCGACACGAGGTCCTCGTAGCGGATCACGTGGTTCGGCGGCAGCAGCGTGGCGTACCGAGAGTAATACCACCTCAGGATGATCAGTTGCCGACCGAGTCGGTCGGGCTCGGCGGCGAGATCCGACTTCAACTCGGGATCGAACGCCTCCCCGAATGGCACGTGCCCGTCGTTGACCGCTGCTTGAATCGATTGCCAGGAAAGCAGGGTCGCCAGAGGATTCCGGACGATTGCATAGCACGGATACCGTGTTTGAAGCGTCGAGAGCGTGGCCGTGAAAAGATTCGGGTGCTTGATGACGAGCCGGAAATCAGGCTGCAACGGCTTCCCAAAGTGGACGTCCTCGTCCTTGACGGTGGACGACCGCAGTCCGCCGGCATCTCGAGCGGACCCGAACGGGTTGTCGGGCACGCGGCCCTCGCGGGCCTTGCTGACTGCCGTGCCGGAGCCGAGCAGACTGGCCCGTTGGGTCGCAAAGAACGAGGCAATACGCTCCAAGTAGGCCCCGGGAAACCCGAGGCCTACGAGTCCGGCCGGGTTCATCGGTTCGTGCAGGGCGACGCACTGCGGAAGCTTGTTGAGCAGCGAACACGAAAGCGTCGTGCCGGAGCGGGCCATGCCAGTGAGAATGATGTCCAAGCCGACCGTTCCTGACATTACAAATCATCCAGAATCCGGAGAAAGGCCAATCGTTCCGTTGGCAGGCCATGTTGGAGCGATTCTGCGGCAGCGGCAGCACGCATCTCGGTGGCGTCTCTCGCCGGTTGTGTTATCGCCGCGATGGACGCGGCGACAACATCATCCAAGGTGTACCGCGGGGAAAATGCAGTCTCCCCGTCACGACAGAACCCCCGGTTGCCGGTGCAATCCGGACAGACGACGATCGCTCCAGCCGCCATCGCCTCAAGGGCCGGCAGAAAGAAACCTTCCTCGTGATGCGGAAGTGTTATCGCCACGCGAGCCCGCGACAGCCGATCGAGAAATTCCCGCCGGGGGATCATGGCGTCGATCACCTCCGCCGTCACACCCGAGTCGGCAAGTCGTGCTGCCGCCGCAGCGGCGAAAGTCGGGTTCTTCAGGCCGGCGATTAAAACGGGGATGTCGCGATCTGCGACTGCAGGAATGTTCTCGAGATCGATGCCGTTTGGTATGACGTAAACCGGGCCGTTGACCTCGCCGGTGCCAGCGATCGCGTCGCCGACCTCCTCGCTGACGCAAATCCGCACCGCCGGCCGAGCGAGAAAGGAGCGACGGGGATCTCCTGGGTGGGCATGCCTCACGCTCTGGATCAGATTGATGACGGGCACGGGTGAAGGGTCGGGAACGGCCTCCCAATCAAGGCCTGCGACGAACAGGGCCGCCACATCTGCCGGTTGCCAAGAATCGAGCGGTGGCGGGGCGATGCCGTTCCAGGGATTCTCAGTGCCTCGGATCGAGTCTGGCGTGAAGAAGATTCGCGGCTGAAAACGGGTCGAGTGCGTGGCGTGCAAAAAGTAGTGGAAGACCTTGAGGTGGCCCCCGGTCAGCCCACGGTAGCGGCGGTGAAACAGCAGTGTGCGATCGGCGAAGGCATGCATGAGATGTGTTCAGGCGCAAACGAGTGCATTCGTTTCTTCTGGGCAAGGTCCTAAGTTGGAAAGGCGGCTGTCGCCTTGGCTTAGCCGAGGATTTTCCAAACAGGCCTCTCGTCGCAACAAGCAGCAACGCTCTGCCACCTTGATTCGGTGGGCACCACTTCGATCTGCAGTTCGTGGCCCGTTTCAATCCGCGGAGTGGGTGGCCCCAGCCGGAGTTTAGAGCCGCTCAACGTAGTCAAAGACGTCCGGGTTGGCACGGTAAGGGGCGCCGAAATTCTTTGAGTGAAACGTTTCACTCAACTGGCTGTTGGGCAACCTGGCGGCTGAACAAGTCGATCACCACGGCCAAGAACACCCAGCCCGCGTCGGTTGCGATGTAGGTGATGTCGCCCACCCAGACCTTGTCGGGCTCGGCCACGCTGAAGCGCCGATCCAGCGGGTTGGGCGAGATCGGCAAGTCGTGCTTGCTGTCGGTGGTGAGCTTGAAGCGGCGCTTGCCCTTGACGCGGATGCCGGGCAGTTGCATGAGCTTTTGCACCCGATCCTTGCCCACACGGATGCCGCGTGCGAGCAGTTCCCGCCAGTTGCGCGGCCAGCCCTGGCCGCCACGCATTTCGGCGTGGATGGCCTTGATGTGCACCAGCAGCGCGGCGTCGCTCAGGTGTCGTCGCTGGGCATCGCTTGCTCGCCGAACGAAGTGCTCGTGGTACCCCGCCACGCTGAGCTGCAGCACCCGGCATGGCACCGAGATGGGCCAGCCGCGCCGGTGGCGCTGGATGAAGGCGTACTTCAGTTCATCCAAGCTCGGCAC
>CAIVGK010000169.1 GCA_903905475.1 uncultured Burkholderiales bacterium
ATGATCGGGCGGGTCAGCGGGTCCCAGTTCGCCAAAATGGCGCCAGCCTTGATGGACTGGTCGGCCTTGACGGTCAGGATCGCGCCGTATGGCACCTTGTGACGCTCACGCTCGCGGCCATGCTCGTCATGAATGACGATTTCGCCCGAACGGGCAATCACGACCAGCTCGCCCTTGCTGTTGGTAACGTAGCGCATGGGCGCGTTAAAACCAATCACGCCGTTGGACTTGGCTTCCACGCTCGAGGCAATGGCGGCACGCGATGCCGCACCGCCGATGTGGAAGGTGCGCATGGTCAGCTGCGTGCCGGGCTCACCGATCGACTGCGCGGCAATGATACCGACGGCTTCACCGATGTTGATCAGGCCGCCTCGGCCCAAATCGCGACCGTAGCATTTGGCGCACAGGCCAAAACGGGTCGCGCAGGTCAGGGCTGTGCGGACCTTGACTTCGTCGACGCCGGAGGCCTCAAGTTCGTCCAGCAAGTCTTCGTCGAGCAACACGCCGGCCTTGACGACCACCGAGCGGTTTTCCGGGTGCAGCACATCTTCAACCACGGTGCGGCCCAGAACACGATCGCGCAGAGATTCGATGGTTTCACCGCCTTCGACAATGGCGCGCATCACAGAGCCATCGGTGGTGCCGCAGTCTTCCTGCGTCACGACCAAGTCTTGCACCACGTCGCACAGACGACGCGTGAGGTAACCCGAGTTCGCGGTTTTCAAAGCCGTGTCGGCCAGACCTTTACGTGCGCCGTGCGTCGAAATGAAGTACTGCAGCACGTTCAGACCTTCGCGGAAGTTCGCGGTGATCGGCGTTTCAATGATGGAGCCGTCCGGCTTGGCCATCAGGCCGCGCATACCGGCGAGCTGACGAATCTGGGCTGCGGAACCGCGGGCACCTGAGTCGGCCATCATGTAGATGGAGTTAAAGGACTCCTGATCGACTTCCTTGCCATGGCGGTCAATGGTCCGCTCCTTGGCCAGTTGGGCCATCATGACCTTGGAGACTTCGTCGCCAGCCTTGCCCCAGATGTCCACCACCTTGTTGTAACGCTCGCCGGCCGTGACCAGACCCGAGACGTACTGCTGCTCGATTTCCTTGACTTCCTTTTCGGAGCGTTCAATGATGCCGTGCTTTTCCTTGGGCACCAGCATGTCATCGATACAGATCGAGATGCCGGACCGGGTCGCCAGACGAAAGCCGTTTTGCAACAGCTTGTCGGCAAACACCACCGTCTCCTTCAAGCCGCACTTGCGGAAGGACACGTTGATCAGCTTGGAGATTTCTTTTTTCTTCAAGGCCTTGTTGATGTTCGAAAACGGCAAGCCCTTGGGCAGGATCTCGGAGAGCAGCGCCCGGCCGGCGGTGGTTTCCCACAGCTTGGTCGAGCCGATGAATTCGCCGGTTTCCTTGTTCTTGACGTATTCGGTCAGACGCACATTGATCTTGGCGTTGAGCTCGACTTCGCCCGCGTCGAAGGCACGCTGGACTTCGCCGATGTCGGAAAACAGCAGGCCCTCGCCCTTGGCGTTGATGCGGTCGCGGGTCGTGTAGTAAAGACCCAGCACCACGTCCTGCGAAGGAACAATGGACGGCTCGCCGTTGGCCGGGAACAAGATGTTGTTCGATGCCAGCATCAGCGTGCGCGCTTCCATCTGCGCCTCGACCGACAGCGGCACGTGAACAGCCATCTGATCACCGTCAAAGTCGGCATTGAAGGCCGAGCAAA
>CAIVGK010000170.1 GCA_903905475.1 uncultured Burkholderiales bacterium
GATGCGCTTTGTCACGCCCAGTTGAACGTCGGGGCTGCGTTGCTGGTTTTCGCCGAACGCGTAGCCGCCGATGCGCTCGTTTTGCTGGTGATAGCCCACGCGCAGAAAGCCGCCGAGGTCGGGCAAGGGTTGGTAATTCACGCCCAGCCGGACGTTGTCGGCGGTGGCCGAAGAGTTGGCCCGGCCGGGCCAGTAGGCCGCGCGCAGCCGGCCTGGCGTGTTGTTGTAGCCATCGGTCTCGAACCGGTCGGCCGACACGCTCAGGCTCAGCGTGTCCGACAGCACGAAGTGCTTGCTCAGCGCCACGGTGCGGGTGCCGCGGCTGCCGATGCTCAGCGAGGCTTCGCCGGAGTCGCTCGTCGGTCGTCGGGTGATGACGTTGATGACGCCGCCCACCGCGAGATTGCCCCACAGGCTCGAGCCGCCGCCGCGCACGATCTCGACGCGTTCGATGGCGCTCAACGGCACCTTGAACCACTGAATGGTCGTGTAGAAGGGATCGAGCATGGGCACGCCGTCCACGAGCACCAGCACCTTCTTGTCCATGCCGCGAAACTTGATGTTGTGGCCCGTCGGATCGGTGGTGTAGGCCGGCGAGCCCGGCACCAGCAGGCCCGACACGTTGCGCAGCAGCTGATCGAGGGTCTGCGCGGGCGAGCGGCGGATGTCTTCTTGCGTCAGCACCGTGGTGTGCAAGGGCATGTCCTGCAAGCGGGTGTCCGAGCGGCTGGCGGTCACGATGACCGTCTCGAGCTGGGTGGCGCTGGCCGCGTCCTGGGCGGCCGCTGGCGTCGTGCACGCCGCGAGGGCCGCCAGAAATGTTGCGCTGAAATGAAGGGGCGATGGCGCGTGGCGCCGCAAATGGGTGGTCATGTCGAAAGGCCTTGAAGGTTCCAGCGGCCGGCGGCAACGAGGGCTCGCCGACCACAGCCGATGGGGCGGGCGCTGACAACAGCAGCGCGCCTCACATCGGCAGACAACGCCTGGCCCACGGCGGGCTCCAGCGTCAGTGCTTGGGGTCGCTCCGGGCCGCTGCGCAACACAGCGCCACGGCTTGGACGCGACCGGAACTCAAGCGATCGAGGGCGGGCCTCGAGACAGCGCGTGTCGCCACGCGTGCAAGGTGCGCGGCGCGGCCAGGAACAGCAGCGGCACCTCGAAGGTCAACGGCAGCAAGAACACGCTGGCGGGCGTTGGCGGCGGAGCGTTCGCTGCAGCGTGCAGCGAGCAGTAGGGGCAGTGCTCGAGGCTGTGCAGCAGCGATGACTGCGGCGAAGGCTGCGGGTCGGGCAGGTCGATCACCACCGAGGTGCCCGCGCCCAGCGAGCTGCAGACCTCGATCCACAAGCCACCCGCGTGGCCGTGGAAGGCCTGCGACAGCGTCGGTGCCAGCGATGCGATCAGCATGACCCAGGCCGCCAGCCAGGCTGAAAAACGTCGGTGGGTCACGAAACCTTGCATCGCGAAATTGTAGGTGCCAACCCTAGGGCTGCCGCGCGCAGCGCTGCAGCGCCGCCACCAGCTCATCGAGCTCGACCGGCTTGGCCAGGTGTTCGACCATGCCCGCGGCGCGGCAGCGCTCGCGCTCTTCCTCGAGGGCATGGGCCGTCAGTCCGATGACGCGCACCGTCGGGTTCGACGCCAGGATGCGGCGGGTCGCTTCGAGGCCGTCCATCACGGGCATTTGCACATCCATCAGCACGGCCTGGTAATCGCTGGCGCCTTCTTCGTTCATGGCGTTGACGGCCTCGAAGCCGTTGCCCACGAAGACGACCTGCGCGCCCTCGAACTCGAGCATGCTTTCCAGCACGAGGCAGTTCACCTCGTTGTCTTCAGCGGCGAGCAAACGCATGCCGCGCAGCCGCTGGTTCGGGGCCGACGGGCCCGGGGGGGCCGCGCCAGGCGGTGCGGCAACGGGCAACGGCAGCCTGAGCGTGAAGGTGCTGCCCTCGCCCAGGCGGCTCGCGGCGATGAGGTCGCCGCCCATCAGGTCTGCCAGGTCGTGGCTGATCGACAGGCCCAGCCCGGTGCCACCAAAGCGCCGGGTGGTCGACAAGTCGGCCTGCTGGAACGGCTGGAACAGCTGCGCGAGCTGTTCCGGCGAGATGCCGATGCCGCTGTCGCCGACGGCAAACGCCACCTGCTCGCCGTCAGGGGTCACCGACAGCGTGATGGTGCCGCGCTCGGTGAACTTGACCGCGTTGGACAGCAAGTTGACCAGCACCTGCTTGAGCCGCAGTTCGTCGCCCTCGACCCATTCGGGCAGCCCCGGGGCCAACTCCACGCGCAGCTCGAGGCCCTTGCCCTGCACGCGACCGGCGACCATGCCCGAGGCGACCTCGACGGCCGCGGCCAGTCGGAAAGGCTGGCGTTCGACCGACAGTTTGCCGGCCTCGAGCTTGGAAAAGTCGAGGATGTCGTTGACGATGGCCAGCAGGTGGCGCCCGGCATTCTCGATCGGCTTGAAGGCGGCCCGGGCCGCCGGGTCGCTCGCCGAGCGCGCGCCCACCTGCGCCAGTCCCAGCACCGCGTTGAGCGGCGTGCGGATCTCGTGGCTCATGTTGGTCATGAACTCGCTCTTGGCGCGCGCCAGTCGCTCGGTGTCCAGGCGGTTCATCTCGCGCACGGCGTCGATGTCATGGCGATCGGTCACGTTGCGCACGACCAGCACCACCTGGGCGTCGGCCAGGGGCAGCATGCGCGCCTCGAAGTGCTGCACACCGCGCTCGAGCGCCAGTTCGTACTCGATGACGACCTGCTCGGCGCCGATCGCGATGCCGTTGAGCGCCTCGCGCAGCTTGACGCCCACCTCGGGCGGCACGATGTCTTGCATGCGCCGACCGAGCAGCTCTTCGACCGGCATCAGCAGGTCTTCGGTGCGCCCGGCGCGGCACTCGAGGATGGTGCCGTCGCGCTCGGTGCGGAAGTACAGATCGGGCAGCGCGTGAAACAGCCGCGCCAGTTCGGCGGTGCGCTGCTCGACCAGATCTTCGAGGTGATCGCGGTGGCCCTGCAGCTCGGCTTCGACCGCCTCGCGGCGCTGGATCTCGACCGACAGCGCCTCGTTGCGGTCTTCCAGCGAGCGCCGTTGCACGACCGCTCGGGTGGCGTCGCGCTCGAGTGCGTTGGCGCGGTGGCGCAGGCGGTCAAAGCGCAACGCCAGCAACAGCAAGAGCGCCGGCAAGACGCCCAGCGAATACAGGAACGCCGGCGACGCCAGTGCACCGTCGAGGCTCTCGCGAGGCTGGGTGGTCACCAGCCGCAGCGGCATGCCGGGCACCGCTGTCACGATGGCCACGGCATCGCTCAGGCTGCCGGCGCCTGGCACATCGGCCAGCAGCGTGGGGCGGTTTTCTGGCAGCTGCGCCAGCGCACGCGCCAGCGGCACCGAAAACGCGGCCGGGCGGGGCGGGGCGATGATTTCCTGGCCCTCCAGCGTGAGCATCGTCTCGCGGTAGGCATCGCCCTCCTCCACCTGGATCAGCGAGCGGTAGAGCTCGGCGACGTCGGTCATCGCGACCAGCGTGCCGCTGAACTGATCCTTGAACATCACGGGCACGCTGGCCACCAGCTGGCGGCGATCCGGGCTCAGCCCGATCGACGAGGCCCGGGTGCGCACATCAGACAGGCCCGCCGCGGGCGGCAGCGCGGCGCTGCCACCTGAATCCGCCAGCGGCTGCCCCGCCTCGTCGAAGAAAACGATGCGGCTGAAAGGCAGCTGGTGCATCGCGCGCATGGCCGGACTTCTGGGCGCGGTGCGGTCGCGAAACCGCCGCTCCAAGGCGTCGAGGCTCGCGTTCAAGCCGTACAGCGGCGACATGCCCAGCGCCTTGCTGGACAGGTAGGTGTTGAGCTCGTTGAGCGCCGACAGGTCCTCGGCCAGGTGGACGCGGTCCCCCGCGAAATCGGCCAGCGTCGATGCGCGGCGCTGGCTGTCGGCCACCAGCCGTCGCTCCGCGGCCTCGCGCAGCTGGCCGCGGTCACGGAACGCATTGACCAGCAGCAGCGCCGAGTAGGCGCAAAAGACCACCGCGACGACAAGCGCCCAGCGCCCGGCAAATCGCGTGGCCACAGCGGGGAGCTTGCGGTCTATGGGTCAGCCCTTGGCGGCGAAGAAGGCCGGGAAGTAGCGCCGGATGCCCGGGTAGTACTTGTCGACCAGCTTGTCGTAGGTGCCATCGGCCTTGACGCGCAACAAGTACTCGTCGAACGCGCGGCGCAGTTCGGGCGAGCTCTTGGGAAACGCCGCAGCCAGATCCTGGTGCCCGGAAATGGGGCCGATCACCTTGATCTTGCCGGCCCAGCGCTGCAAGTCGAGGATGGCGTCGGGCACGTCGAGCAGCGTGAAGTCGGCGTCGGCGTTGAGCAGCGCGGGCACCATCTCGTTGAGGTTGGTGCTCTTGGTGTACGGGCGAATGTCGATGCCCTTGCCCTTGAGACCGTAATTGACTGGGTCGATGCAGGTGCGCTCCATCACCAGCAAGCTCTTGCTGCCGATCAGCGCCTTGGTCTCGACGATGTCAGCGGCCAGATCGGGCGTGCCCTTGATGGGTGCGGTGGGCGAATCGGCCCGCGCGACCAGCAGCACCTGCGACGGGAAGGTGGGCGCCGAATACAGCAGCACCTTCTCGCGCCACGGCAGCATGGTGAAACCGGTGGCGATGATGTCGCCCTTGACCGCGAAGTTGCCCTGCAAGATGACCTGATCACCGTGGCGCACCACGTCTTGGCCCAGCACGTCGCGAATGACGCTGACGAAGTCGGTGGGCACCAGCTTGTACTTGACACCGAGGTGCTTGGCGAAGCCTTGCACCAGTTCCACATCGAAGCCGTCACCCGCACCGGTGACGAAGTTCGCGTAGTTGATGCCCAGGTGGCGCAACTCGCCGCGTGCCTTGATGTCGGCCAGATCGCCGGCGGCAGCGGGCGCGCACACCAGTGCCAGCAGCAGGGACGCCGCGCCGAGGCAGCGGGTGGTGAAAGAGGTCATGCAAGGTCTCCTGATGAGGCGGCAATGGATCACGGGTCAAGCACCCTGTTTCGGCAATATTCGGAAAAGCCTGAGCGCCGGGGCGCCCTGAGCCAGCGCGTCTGGCAGACCGCTGACGCGCGCGCCGGCACGCCGGGGTGCTCATGCGCTGACGATCCAGCCTTCGAGCGCATCGGCAAGCACCGGCCGGCCGAACGCCGGCTGCGCGCGCGCCCACGCCGCCTGCAACAAACACAGCACCGCATCGAGCCGGTCACCGCTGGCGTCGGCCACCAGCGCGTCGCGCTGCGCGTGGCTCAGGCGCAAGCGCACCGCCAGCCGGGTGCGGCCTTGCTCGAGCGCGTCGACCAGATCCTTGCGCGCAATCAGCCGCTCGGGCGTTTGCTTGGCACGCTCATCGCTCTTGTAGGAACGCGCGCCCAGCACCTCGCGGGCCAGCAAGCCGGGGTAGCCCTCCAGCGCCACCCGCGTGGCATCGCCTGCGTGCAGCCCCGGCAGGTGCACGCCGGCTTCGAGGAGCAGCGGCACGCCGGCGTGCAGCATGTAGGCCACCGGCGGGTTGACCCACTTCATCGACGGCGAGGAGCCGGCCGGTTTGTCGCACGCGCGATGCGCGAACTTGCCGCCGGCCGGCCGCGCATCGCAAAACGCCGCAAAGGTGTCGCGGATCTCGGCACGCGACAAGCCGGCGTAATGGCGCATCAGCGGCAGCCACTCGGTGGGCCAGCCCAGCGTGGTGACCAGCTCACGCGGCAGCCCGAAGGGCAGATCGAACGCGCCCACCCAGTCGCCTGCGGCGCTCAGCCAGCCACTGAACGCCTCGAAGCTGGTGTGCGAGGCCAGCGCGTCGAGCAGCACCGCGTGGCCATCAAAGCGACCGAGCGCCACCACGATGGGCTTGCGCGCCGTGGGCCGGCTGGTGAAGTCCACGCCAGCCACCGCACCGGGGCCGGCAGGGCGGGCGGTGAGGCTGAGGGTGGCGGCAGGTGCGGCGATCACGGGCCGCACTCTAGCGACTGGGCCGGCACGCACCTGTTGCGCCAATGCTGCAGCGGGTCAAACCTTGATGCACCGCAACATCCGGGCGGACCGCCAGGACTTCAATCGACCTTGAGGAGTTCGTCCTCGCAGAGCAAAGGAAAACACACATGAACACCCCCACGCTGAAGCAAGTCGCCCTGGCGGCGGCACTGGCCACCTGCATCACCCTGCCCGCCGCTGCGCAAACCCCCAGCGAGCCGTGGCTGGTTCGCATTCGGGCGGTGGGCCTGATCAGCGACAACAAGGGTCCGGGCAACCTCGACCTGTCGGTGAGCGACAAGGTGCTCCCCGAGGTCGACATCTCGTACTTCTTCACGCCCGAGTTCGCTGCCGAACTGGTGCTGACGTACCCGCAAAAGCACAGCATCCGTCTGGGTGACACGCACATCGGCTCGTTGCATCAGTTGCCACCGACGCTGCTCGCGCAATATCACTTCACCCAGTTGGGCGCGATCAAGCCCTACGTCGGTGCCGGCCTGAACTTCACGCACTTCTCGAAGGTTCACTTCGTTTCGGGCGTTCCTGCGAGCATTGAACGCAACAGCTTCGGCCTGGCCTTGCAAGTGGGCGTCGACTTCGAAATCGCCAAGAACACGTACCTGAACTTCGACGTGAAGCACGTCGACATCGACACCGACGTGAAGATCGATGGCACCAAGGTGGGCAACTTCAAGGTCGATCCATGGCTGATCGGCGTGGGTGTCGGCTACCGCTTCTGATCGACCGATGCAACTGCCCGGGCCTGTGCCGCGGGCAGATCGGTGGCGGTGGGTCAACGCCGGCGTGTTGAGTTTCGTTAGGGTGTGGTTCTGTACGCATTGGCGCAGGGAGATCACCATGAAACGCATCACCGCTCGACTCATCGCTTCGTTCGCCGTCGTGGTTCTGGGAGCCGGCGCTGTGCTGGCCGATGCCCAGGCCTATGGCGGACACCGGGGCGGGCATGGCGGCGGCCACCACCACCGCGGTGGCGGCCCCGGCTGGGGTGGCGTGCTGCTGGGCACGGGCCTGGGCTTCGGGCTGGGCTACCTGAGCAGCCAGCGCGTCTACGGCCCGCCGGCATACAGCTACCCGCCAGCGTATGGCTGGGTCGAACCCGCACCGGTGGTGGTCTACCGCCAACCTCCGGTGATCTACCGCGAAGCACCGGTCTACCGCGAGGTGCCACCGGTGGTCGAGTACCGCGAACCCGTGGCGCCGTCGCGCCCCGAACCCATCATCTACCCGCGCAGCGGCCAGGGCCCCGAGCAGACCGAAGCGGACCGCCAGGCCTGCAACCGTTGGGCGACCACGCAGCGCAACGCCATGGCCGACAGCGGCGTGTTCAACCGCGCGACCGAAGCGTGCATGGACGCGCGCGGCTACACGCTGCGCTGATGGCTGGAGCGGCGCAGGTTCAGCGCGCCGTTCCCTGATGCGTGCGGTCTGGAGATGGCTGGCTGCGTGGCCTCGACGTCGGCAGCCGTCCTGAGGATCCGAATCCTCTCGCGGGTCAATACCGCCCCGTCGCCCCCGCCACCCGCAAGTACACATGGGCAATCCAGGCCACGACGCCGCGGCGCAGCGCGCCGAGCACGCCAGGGCGGTATTTCTGTGACGGATCGACCTCGACCGAGACCGCCACTGCGGCCTCGAACTGCGCTGACAGTTCAGCGGCGAAGTCCGCGTCGTGCACGATCAGGTTGGCTTCGAGGTTGAGCAGCAGCGACAGCGGATCGATGTTGGAGCTGCCCACGGTGGCCCAGTCGTCATCGATCACCGCCACCTTGGCGTGCAGGAAGGCCGGCGTGTACTCGTAGATGCGCACGCCCTCGCTCAGCATCTCGTCGTACAGCGCACGCGCAGCGAGGCCGGCGATGCGGTAATCGAGCTTGCCTTGCAGCAGCAGGCGCACCTTCACGCCCCGCCGTGCGGCCTGCTGCAAGGCGCGGCGAAACGAATGGCCCGGGTAGAAGTACGACGACACCAGGTCGACGCGCTTGTCGGCACGACGGATCGCGTCGATGTAGCTGCGCTCGATGGTGCGGCGCTGGCGCAGGTTGTCGCGCAGCACAAAGGCAGCACGCACGGCGGCCAGTTCGCCAGGCGTCGCTTGCAGACCCCGACCGCTCGCCATGCGCAAACGGCGCACCAGCTGGCGCAGCCGGGCCAGCGGCTGCACGGAGCGCGCAATGGCCAGCGCTTCTTCCTTGAGCGAGTGCCCCCCGTGCGCGCGGGTCCAGGCCGCCAGCGTGGCCTGATGGATGGGGGCGGCCACCGGTCCGCTCACGCGCACCGCGAAGTCCAGCCGGGGCTGCTCGGTCGGGCCGTGGTTGATGTCGAGGCGGTCGTCGATGAGGTTGATGCCGCCCACGAAGCCCACCTCGGCGTCGACCACGCACAGCTTGAGGTGCAGCCGGCGCAACTGACCCGGCTGCAGCCAGTTCCACCAGCGGTCGATGGGCCGGTAGACGGCCACCTGCACCCCGGCATCCATCAGGCGCTGACGCAGCCCGTTCAGGCGGCCCAGCGTGCCGAAGCCGTCGAGCACCACCCTGACCAGCACGCCGCGCCGTGCAGCGTCAGCCAGCGCGTCGGCCACCAGGTTGGCGCCGGGACTGTCATGAAAGATGTAGGTGGCCAAACAGACTTCATGGCGGGCCTGGCTGATGGCTTCGACCATCGCCGGGAACAAGGCATCGCCGCCGCGCAGCAGCCTCACCGTATTGCCCCCGCTGAACACCGGCCGCGGCACCAGCCCCCACAACCGCCGCAGCGCCAATCGTGACGCGGCGTCGGCCTCGGCAGCCGAATCGGGGGTGTCCAAGGCCGGGCGCATGCGTGGGCTGTGAGCGGCTGGAAGTCAGGCCCGCCGCAGCTCCGCCACCAGTGGCAGGTGGTCGGACATGCGCGCCCAGGCCGAGCCACGCGGCACATGGGTCGATACGCACCCCAGACCCCGCGTGTAGATGCGGTCGAGCGAAAAGAACGGCACCCGCGACGGGAACGTGCGCGGCGGCGCGTGGCCCGCGGGCCGGGCGGGGATCAGGCCCATGTGGCGGATCGGCGCGTCGAGCTTTTCGCCCCAATCGTTGAAGTCGCCGGCCAGCACCAGGCACTCATCGTTCGGCACGTGCGCGGCGATGAACGCGGCGATGCGATCGACCTGGCGCACACGGCCGGCGTGCATCAGCCCCAGGTGCGCCACGATGGCGTGCACCAGCGTGCCGTTCCACTGCACCGGCACGTGCAACAGGCCGCGCTGCTCAAAGCGGTGGTCCGACACGTCGTGGTGCTTGATTTCGCCCAGCGGCCAGCGCGACAGCAGCGCGTTGCCGTGCTCGCCGTGTCGCGTGTAGGCGTTGGTTCGGTAGGCGACCTCGTAGCCCTCGGGCGCCACGTAGTCGGCCTGCGGCACGCGCGGCCAGCCGATGTGCGTATCGGGGAACTGCAGCGCTTCTTGCCGGTTGGAACTGCGCACTTCCTGCAAAAACACCAGATCGGCATCGAGTGCTTCGATGCCAAGCGCGAGGTTGTGGATTTCGAGCCGCCGCCGCGGACCCACGCCGCGCACGCCCTTGTGGATGTTGTAGGTGGCCACGCGCAAGACATCGTCGCCCGAATGCGCCGGCGCGACCAAGTGAGCCAGATGGGCGCGCATCACGCCTGCACGAACCGAGGCAGTTGCAACACCGCTTCGGCGTTGGACGGCGAAAAGCAGCGATCCGCCGCTTCGCGCCATGGCAGCCACTCGAAGCGCACATGCTCGCGCGGTGACAGCGTGATGGCGATGTCGCGCGGCACCTGCAAGCCGAACACCTGCTCGGTGTTGTGCGTCACACCGGGCGCATAGCGATGCCGCCACACCGGATAGATCTCGTACACGTTGCGCATGCCCCAGTCTTGCAGATGCGAGCGCGGCACGCCGTGCGATCCGACAACGATGCCGGTTTCCTCGGCCACCTCGCGAATGGCGGCGTCATCGCCGGGCTCATCCGGAAAATCCTTTGAGCCCGTGACGCTTTGCCAGAACCCGGGACGATCGGCACGCTCGATGAGCAGCACCTGCAAATCGGCGGTGTGGATGACGACCAGGACCGATTCGGGGATTTTGTGCCTGCGATCTGCTTGGTTCATGGCAGCAGCTCGGTCGGCAGGAAAGCCTCGCCTCAGCGAGCCGTCTCAGGCAACTCGATCTTGACCTGCAGCACCTCCAGGTCGCCCTGGCGCTCGACTTCGACCTTGATGTCGCCCGGGCTCACCGAGACGTACTTGGAGATCACTGCGAGCAGCTCGCGCTGCAGATCGGCGAGGTAGTCGGGCGCGCGGGTGCGGCCGTTGCGCTCGTGGGCCAGGATGATCTGCAGCCGCTCCTTGGCCACATTGGCGGTCTTGGTCTTTTCGCCCAGAAAGAAAGACAGGAAACCCATCGCTCACTTCCCCCCAAACAGACGCTTGAAGAACCCGGGCTTGACCGCCTCGACGAAGCGCAGCGGGGTTTCTTCGCCCAGGAAACGGGTGATCACGTCCTGATAGGCCTCGGACACGTCGCTGCCCTTGAGGTGGATGGCCGGCACGCCCTGATTAGACGCATCGAGCACCGACTCCGACTCGGGGATCACGCCGATCATGCGCACGCGCAAGATGTCGTGGATGTCCTTGAGGCTGAGCATGTGGCCTTCTTCGACCCGGGTCGGGTTGTAGCGGGTGATCAGCAAGTGCTCCTTGATCGGCTCGAGCTTCTCGATCGCACGGCGCGTCTTGCTGTTGAGCATGCCCAGGATGCGGTCGGAGTCGCGCACCGACGACACCTCGGGGTTGGTCACCACCAGCGCCTCATCGGCGAAGTGCATGGCCATCAGCGCACCGGTCTCGATGCCGGCGGGCGAATCGCACACGATGTACTCGAAGCCCATGCCCGCCAATTCCTCGAGCACGCGTTCGACGCCTTCCAGCGTGAGCGCATCCTTGTCGCGCGTTTGCGAGGCGGCCAGCACGTACAGGTTGTCGCACTGCTTGTCGCGGATCAGCGCCTGGTTCAGCCCGGCCTCGCCGTGGATGACGTTGATCAGGTCGTACACGACGCGGCGCTCGCAGCCCATGATGAGGTCGAGGTTGCGCAGGCCGACGTCGAAATCGATGACCGCAGTCTTGTGGCCACGCAGGGCGAGGCCGGCGGCGAAGCTGGCGCTGGTGGTGGTCTTGCCAACGCCTCCTTTGCCGGAGGTCACGACGATGATTCTGGACATGGGCAGGGATCCTTGATGCAAAAAAACGAAGGGGGGCTCAGGTGAGCGGCTCGTAGACCAGCCGCTCGCCTTCGAGGCGGATCTGCGCGGGCTGACCGATCACCTCGGCGGGCAACGGATGCTCGGTGGTGCGGTAGGTGCCGGCAATCGAGATCAGTTCGGGCTCCATGCACGTGCTGAAGATGCGTGCAGCCGTGTTGCCTCGCGCACCCGCGATGGCCTTGCCACGCAGCGGTGCGTAGACGTGGATGCTGCCGTCGGCGATCACCTCGGCGCCGAAGTTGACGGCCGCCATCACCACCAGATCGCCGCCGCGGGCGTAGACCTGCTGGCCCGAGCGCAGCGGCTTGTCGATGATCATCGTCGCGACATGCTCGAAGGGCGCAGCAGCGTCAGCCGGAGTTGCTTCGGCAGGCGGTGCGCTCGGTGTGGCCGCCTCAGGCACCGCAGGCGCTGAGGCCCGCGCCGCATGCACCACCGCCTCGGGCGCTTCACCCAGGCCGACCGCGAGCGCGGCGGCCATCTGCTTGGGCGAGCCGCCGCGCACGGCTGCAGCCACCATGTTGAAGCGGCGCAGCAAGCCGGCGAGTTGGGCGTAGTCGATCGCCAGCGGATCGCCTTCGGCCTGCGACACGTCGATCACCACCGGATCGTGGTTGAACATGTCGGGCGTGCCGGCAAAGCGCGCGGTCAACTCGCGCTCGATGGCGGCCATGTCGGTGGTGTGCAGCGCGACGACCACCAGCGTCATCGAGGCGCTGCGCAACTCGAAGACCTCCGGCGCGCGATCCTTGGAACGGGACGCCATGGCCGAATCAGGCTGCGCCGTTGGCTGCGGTTTGCGCGGCAGTTTGGGCATTGCGCAGCCGGATGTGCAGCTCGCGCATCTGCTTCTCGTCGACCGCGCTCGGCGCACCGGTCAACAGGCACTGCGCGCGCTGCGTCTTCGGGAAAGCGATCACGTCGCGGATGCTTTCGGCGCGCGTCATCAACGTGACCAGCCGGTCGAGGCCAAACGCCAGACCGCCGTGCGGTGGCGCGCCGTACTGCAACGCGTCGAGCAGGAAGCCGAACTTGAGCTGCGCTTCCTCGGGCCCGATCTTCAGGGCGTTGAACACCTTGCTTTGCACCTCGGCGCGGTGGATGCGCACCGAACCACCGCCGAGTTCCCAGCCGTTGAGCACCATGTCGTAGGCCTTGGCAATGCACTTGCCGGGATCGGTGTCCATGTAGTCCTCGTGGCCGTCCTTGGGCGCCGTGAACGGGTGGTGCGTGGCGTTCCAGCGCTGGCCGTCCTCGTCGTACTCGAACATCGGGAAATCCACCACCCACAGGGGCGCCCACACGTCGTCGAACAGACCGTGGCTGCGGCCGAAATCGCTGTGGCCGATCTTCACGCGCAACGCGCCGATGGCGTCGTTGACGACCTTTTCCTTGTCGGCACCGAAGAACAGCAAGTCGCCGGTCTGCGCGCCGGTGCGCTCCATGATCTGCGCCACGGCACGATCGTGCAGGTTCTTGACGATCGGGCTTTGCAAGCCTTCACGGCCCTTGCTGGCGTCATTGACCTTGATCCACGCCAGACCCTTGGCGCCGTAGATCTTGACGAACTCGGTGTACGCGTCGATTTCGCCGCGGCTCATCTCGCCGCCCTTGGGCACGCGCAGCGCGACCACGCGGCCGCCCACGGTGGTGGCCGGCGTGCTGAACACCTTGAAGTCGACGTCGGCCATCACCTCGGTGAGCTCGGTGAACTCGAGCTTCACGCGCAGGTCGGGCTTGTCGGAGCCAAAGCGGTGCATCGCCTCGGCGTACTTCATGACCGGGTATTCAGGCAGGTCGACACCGATGGTCTGCTTGAAGACCTTGCGGATCATTCCTTCGAACATCGGGCGGATTTCTTCCTCGCCGAGGAAGCTGGTCTCGATGTCGATCTGGGTGAATTCAGGCTGACGATCGGCGCGCAGGTCTTCGTCGCGGAAACACTTGGTGATCTGGTAGTACCGATCGAAGCCGGCCACCATCAGCAACTGCTTGAACAGCTGCGGGCTTTGCGGCAGCGCGAAGAACATGCCTTCGTTGACACGGCTGGGCACCAGGTAGTCGCGCGCGCCTTCGGGCGTGCTCTTGGTGAGCATCGGGGTTTCGATGTCGATGAAGCCAAGCTCGTCAAGGAACTTGCGCACCTCCATCGCCACGCGGTAGCGCAAGATGAGGTTTTTTTGCATCACCGGACGGCGCAGATCAAGCACGCGGTGCGTGAGGCGGGTGGTCTCGGAGAGGTTCTCGTCGTCGATCTGGAACGGCGGCGTGACGCTCGGGTTGAGCACCTCGAGCTCGAGACACAGCACTTCGATCTTGCCGCTGGTCAGATTGGCGTTTTCGGTGCCCGCAGGGCGCGCGCGAACCTTGCCGGTGATCTTCAGGCAGAACTCGTTGCGCACCACCTCGGCGGTCTTGAACATGTCGGGGCGATCGGGGTCGCACACGATTTGCACCAGGCCCTCGCGGTCGCGCAGGTCGATGAAGATCACGCCACCATGGTCGCGGCGGCGGTGGGCCCAGCCCATGAGGGTCACGGTCTGACCCAGCAGGGCCTCGCTGACCAGCCCGCAGTATGTTGTTCTCATCGTGTTGCTCCGGAAACGAATTCGGGGTTGAGCGCGGCCGGCGCCTCAACCGATCTGTGGGGGTGCGGATTCCCGGGATGGGTCAGCCAGCGGCGGCGCCACCACGCCCATCGAGATCACGTACTTCAAGGCCTCGTCCACGCTCATGGTGAGCTCGATGACGTCAGCGCGCGGCACCATCAGGAAGAAGCCCGAGGTCGGGTTGGGCGTGGTGGGCACGTACAGGCTCAGGTAATCGCCAGGCAGATGCGTGGCCGCCTCGCCGCCCGGCCGACCGGTCACGAAGGCAATCGCCCAGGACCCCTGGCGCGGGTACTGCACCAGCACCGCCTCTCGAAAGGCATTGCCGCTGCTCGAGAACAGCGTGTCCGACACCTGCTGGACCGAGCTGTAGATCGACTTGACGATCGGAATCTTGTTGAGCAGGCGGCTGCCTTGGGTCAGCGCCCACTGGCCCGCGATGTTGGTGGCAAAAACGCCCGTCAGCAGCAAGCCGACCACCATCACGATGACACCCAGCCCGGGGATTTGCTTGAGCAGCTCGAGCGTCGAGTGCGCGGCCGCTGGCAGCACCGCCTGCGATGCGCTGAGCGCCCAGGCGAACAGCCCGTCGAGCATGCCGAGCACCGAATGCAGCACCCAGAACGTGATGGCCAGAGGCAGCCACACGAGCAGACCGGCGAGCAGGTATTTCTTCACAGGGATCCTTGAACCAACGGCCACAGGCAGCACCCCAGGGCGCTCATGTCGAGGGCGAACTGCTCGGCGAACCCGAGGCGCCGCCCGCCGGTGGCGTCGCGGCCGCAGCAGCGGGCGTGCTGATTGACGCCGGCGCGGTGGCCGCACCGGTGCTCGAAGCCACGTCCTTGGCGGGCGACGCATCGCCCGATGACTTGGCCGCGGCCGACGTCGCATCGGCGGGTGCGCCCTGGGCCGAGCCGCGGAAATCGGTGACGTACCAGCCCGAGCCCTTGAGCTGGAAACCGGCAGCGGTCACCTGCTTCTTGAAGCTGTCAGCGCCGCACTCGGGGCACACGGTGAGCAGCGGATCAGACATCTTTTGCAGCACGTCTTTCGCGTGGCCGCATGCATCACAGCGATAGGCGTAGATCGGCATGGCTAAGCCTTTGATTTATATGGGTAATTTTTAATTATAAGGGCGAGCGGGCGGCTGGAATCGGTGGCCGCTCAGCGCGGTGCCAGATAGGCCAGCGCTTGCATCACCACCACACCGAACAAGAACCCGAAGGCCGCGCACACGATCGCCTGAAGCAAGCGGTTGGTGCGCTGCTGCTCGGCCAGCAACTCGACGATCGCCCTCTGGTCGGCACTGGATTTCGGCTGCAGCGCCTGATGCAGCAACCGCGGCAGCTCGGGCAGCAGTTGCACGTAGCGCGGCGCTTCGTTCTTGAGCCTCGCGACCAACCCGCGCCAACCGACCTGGTCGTTCATCCAGCGCTCGAGAAACGGCTTGGCCGTGGCCCACAGGTCGAGCTCAGGATCGAGCTGGCGGCCCAGGCCCTCGACGTTGAGCAGCGTCTTTTGCAGCAGCACCAGCTGCGGCTGGATTTCGACGTTGAACCGGCGTGAGGTCTGGAACAGCCGCAGCAGCACCTGACCCAGCGAGATGTCTTTCAGCGGGCGGTCGAAGTGAGGCTCGCACACGGCACGGATCGCGCCTTCGAGTTCGTCGACCCGGGTGCCGGCCGGCACCCAGCCACTCTCGATGTGCAACTGGGCCACGCGTTTGTAGTCGCGCCGGAAAAAGGCAATGAAGTTCTGTGCAAGGTATTCCTTGTCGAACTCGGTCAGCGTGCCGACGATGCCGAAATCGAGCGCGATGTACCGCCCGAACGTTGCGGGCGCGATGCTCACCTGGATGTTGCCGGGGTGCATGTCGGCGTGAAAGAAGCCGTCGCGAAACACCTGGGTGAAGAAGATCGTGACGCCGTCTCGCGCGAGCTTCGGGATGTCCACACCCGCATCGCGCAGTCGCTGCGTCTGGCTGATCGGCACGCCGTTCATGCGCTCCATCACGATCACGGTCTGCGTGCACAAAGCCCAGTGCATCTCGGGCACCATGATCAGATTCAGGCCCGCCATGTTGCGGCGCAACTGGGCGGCATTGGCGGCTTCGCGCACCAGATCGAGCTCGTCGTGGAGGTAGTTGTCGAACTCGGCCACCACCTCGCGCGGCTTGAGGCGTTTGCCATCGGCCGACAGCCGCTCGATCCAGCGCGCCAGCGTGCGCATCAGCGAGAGGTCGTCGTCGATCACCGACAGCATGTTCGGCCGAAGCACCTTGACAGCGACCTCGCGGCCGTCCTGCAAGGTGGCGAAATGCACCTGCGCGATCGACGCGCTGGCCACCGGCTCGACCTCGAAGCTGGCGAACATGGCCTCGATGGTTTGGCCAAAGGCCTTCTCGATCAGCTGGCGTGCCTGAGCGGCCGGAAAGGGCGGCACGTTGTCTTGCAACTGGGCAAGCTCATCAGCAATGTCGGCGGGGATCAGATCGCGGCGTGTCGACAGCACCTGGCCGAACTTCACGAAGATGGGCCCGAGCCGCTCAAGCGCCAGACGCAGGCGTTGGCCTCGAGGCGCATCGAGCCGGCGGCCAGCGGTGATCACCCGCACCAGCGCCTTGACCCAGCGCTGGCGAAAATTCGACAGCGCGAGCTCGTCAAGCCCGAAGCGGTAAACCGTGAAAACGATGAAGAAAAGTCGAGCGATGTGCCTCATCGCGCAGGCGGCTCCGAGCCGGCGCTCTCGCCTGTCGCCATGCGGCGAAGACGCTGACCTGACTCGACCAGCGCACCCAGAGCCGAGCGCAAGGCCGCAGAAGCCGTGGCGACAAACTGGCTGATTGCTGCTGCCGCGCCGACGCCAACGACGCGAGCCAGATCGTCCTGCACATCCCAGCGCAGGTTGTCGACCAGCCAGGCCACATCGGCGGCCAGACCGGCATCACCCGACACCTCGACCGCGGGGCGCTGCCCGCTCAAGGCGTCGGCGATCGTCTTCACCGGACGGGACGCATCGACGCTCACGCGCAGATCGGGAGCTCCCGAATCTTCGAGCAACACCTCAATGAGGCCGGCCGGCGTGATTTCGACCGTCAACTGCTCGGGCAGCCACCCCGCCACGGGAGATGCACTGAAGTGAAACTGCACCCGCTTGCCCGTGTGCTGCCGCAGCCGTTCAACGGCAGACGCCTCGCCTTGCAGGACATGATTGACCAGCAAGGCGATCCGCTCCGTCACTGCGGCACCCAAATGCCTGTGAATCGCCCTGATCATCCAGCGATTGTAGGCACGCGGTTCGCCCAGACTCATGCTCTTGGCGCAGCCCGGCGGCGGTGGTGATGTGCCACACCATCGGCTCGGCGGTTGCCGCCTCAGGTTCGCTTTCTGGCGTGGCGAGGCAGCTTTCACCCCCCTAAATGGGGGGGGTGTTTGTGACTCCTCACACACGACGCGGGCTTAGGATGCGCCCGGTTGCGTCAGTGGCCACGCCAGCCCGTTCGATCAAACCCACTTCAGGAACGATGTTCGAAGACCGCACCCACAAACGAACGTTCTGCAGCGCGCCGCAATCGGTCACGTCGCTGGTGGCTGCATTTCTCGAGCC
>CAIVGK010000171.1 GCA_903905475.1 uncultured Burkholderiales bacterium
CGCGAGCACCACGACGCGTGGCGCGCCAGATTCACCTTCGGCGCGCAGCACAGCCAGCGCGGGCAGCGCCGCGAGGCTCAGGCGATCAGCCGTGCTGCGGCTGCGTCGGGCCTTCAGCCCCAGCTCGCGAGCTGCGAGCAGCAGGTCATCGGGGTCGGGCGCCTGATGCGCCGACCAGCCCAGCCGATGCGCCAGCGTGGCCGCATCGGCCGCCACGTGGTGCAGTCGCGCCACGATGCACAGCGCCTGCAACGCGGGGTGGGGCGCGGCCGCGGCAGCCGAGTGCGGCGGTGGCCGTACGGGCTCGGGCGACGGGACGTCGACCGCGGCCCCGACCCATGGCGTGTGCTCCCGCGTTGACATGCCGTGCCCTCCCCGAATGCCACGTGGTGGCTGCGGAGGACAGTTTGTTCAAGCTCGCGCGGCGGCGAAATCCCCCCGATTGGGGATAAGCGCCCCGGAAGTCACGGGTGACCCCAACCGACAGGTCCGCCAAAAAGAAAAACCGGCCATCAAGGCCGGTTTGGGGGAGTGCTGAAGGCGCGGGTTATCGCATTTGGCGACGCCGGGCCACGAAGCCGACAGCACACAGGCCGGCAAGCATCAGCGCGTAGGTTTCCGGCTCCGGCACAGCCGTGACCAGCGACACGTTGTCGAGTGAACCGCCGTAGGTGTCTTGCGTGCCGCCCGCGGCGAACTTCAGGGTGTCGAAGCCGCCGGTGCCTGTGACATCGAATTGGAATTGCTGCCAGACATGGCCGCCTTGGCCGACGCCCGATCCTGCATTGACCGTCAGCAGGGAGGCGTTCCAGAAGACGTTGATGGTGTTCGATGCCGACGCCACGCCTGCCCGCGGGGAGTACCAGTAGCTCAGGTGGTAGACCTGACCGACATCGGTGTCCACGGCCTGAGAGATCCAGCTGTTGGCGCTCTTGTCAAAACGGGTGCCGTTGAACGTGCCGGAGCCGGTGTCGAGTTCGATGAAGTTGTAGCCCTCTTGGGCAGTGCCGTCCCTGCCCCGGCGAACTTCAACGCCGCTGGTCAGGTCGGTATCCCACCCGGCCATGAACTTGGTGGGGCTGTTCGTGTAGTTCTTGCCTGGCATGACCGTCCAGCTCCCGGCGCTGATGGCCGGTGACTCGAAGCTGCCGTTCAAGATCAGGTTGGTGGTGGGAATCGCCTGCGCAGCCAGTGGCGCAGAGATGGCGATCGCAGTAGCCAGGGTGCGGAGCGAAATCATGACGGGCCTTTCGGGGCTTCGGTTCAGTGGGGTGGCGCCGTGTCGACGCCCTGACCGAAGTATTCGCGAGAGGCTCTGGGCATGGCACCCCTCGGTCAGGGGGACGTCTCACGACTGCCGTGACCTTTCGCACGGCCTTCCGACTCGCTGGGAGCCGATCGGCCTTGGCACCGCTCCGCGCGTCCGTGAACGCGCGGAGCGGCACTGCAACGGCCCGCATGCCGAGGGGCGCGCGAGCCCGATGGCGGTCAGGTCTGGCTCAGCTCGCTCAGCTGTCCCGAATCCAGCTGCTCGAGCAACTGGGTCAGTGCGTCGGCGTTCTTCGGGTCTTGCGCGGAGTCCCTGGCGTCCAGCAGCACATCGCGGATGTCGTCGGTCGTGACCAGCTCCATGTCCCAGTCGGGGAACAGGCGCTCGCGCACCTCTTCAAGCTCGCTGAGCCG
>CAIVGK010000172.1 GCA_903905475.1 uncultured Burkholderiales bacterium
AGAACCCGCTTGCCAGCCACTTGCTGGCTGGCAATCAGGTCAGTGAAAAGGATGGCGTTCATGCGGAAGGAACCTCTCTTGCAGGAAGTTTAAAGGGGCAAAGTTTCGACTTGACCCGCGTGCAGCAGGTCGATGCGCATGGCGCGCACGCGATCGCGACGACGCAGCCCGACCGAGTCGGGCGCGCCCGCCGGGTGGATCTCAATGAGCCTTGGATGCCTTGGCCGGCTTGGCTGGCGGGGGGTCTTCCCCGGCGGCGTCGCTTTCACCCGACTTGCCGCTGGCACCCTGTGGATTCAACTGCGGCGGCACCGGGTCGATCTTGTTTTCTCGCATGTAGTCGTTCATGTCGCGCCAGCCTGCGAAGACCGCAGCCTTGTCCGCCTTCTTGTTCAAGGCGTAGCAGTCCTCGATCGCGCGCCCCGCGTGACGACAGGCACCGCCAACGGCGTTGCCCTCGGCCACTCGAGCCGCAGCCAGCTTTTCGGGCGACTCGATGCCCAGTTGATCGCAACCGGCCAGCAGCGCAACGACGGCCAGCAGCGCCCACGTCACGCGCCGAGGGAATTCATTCATAAGCACAGATGAGTTCAACATGAGACAAACGCCTTTGGGTTGACTTCGGCAGTCGGTTGGTCAACTTGAACGGCCGACCTGCTGCGCGGGGCGTGCCGATCAGGCGAGGCCGGCATCAAACCGATCGCCGATCAGCGACGACTGCCCCTGCAGGAATTGCGCTGCACTGAGCCGCTTGCCGCCGGCACGCTGTAACTCGGTCAGCCGCAACGCGCCGCGACCGCACGCCACCGTGATGCCGTCCGACGAAGCGGCCACCACCGTGCCGGCCGGCCCTGCGAGTGGCACCATCTCGGCAGGGACAGCGCGCCACAGCTTGACCGATTCGCCCCGCAGCCTCGACACCGCACCCGGCGCGGGGTTGAGGGTGCGAATGCGCCGCGCAATGACGTCGGCATCGTCGTTCCAGTCGACCAGCGCCTCGGCCTTGTCGATCTTGCGCGCGTAGGTCACCCCCTCGTCGGGCTGCGGCGTGGCGGTCAAATCGCCGCTTGCGGCGCGCCGCAAGGCCTCGACGATCAGTTGGCCGCCCAATTCGGCCAGCCGATCGTGCAGCGAACCCGTGGTGTCGTCGGACGCGATGTCCATCGGCTCGGCCAGCAGCATCGGTCCGGTGTCGAGTCCGGCGTCCATCTGCATCACGGTGATGCCCGTGCGCTTGTCACCGGCTTCGATGGCGCGATGGATCGGAGCGGCACCGCGCCAGCGCGGCAGCAGCGAGGCGTGGATGTTCAGGCAACCCAGGCGCGGCAAGCACAGCGCCCAGTCGGGAAGGATCAGCCCGTAAGCGGCCACCACCATGGCGTCGATGCGCGCGGCCACGAGCGACGCGCGCGCCTGCTCGGCTTCGAGCCCATGGCGCCCATCCAGCCGCAACCCGTGGGGCTGGATGAACGGCAGCCCTTGCTCCACCGACCAGGCCTTCACAGCCGAAGGCTGCAGTTGCTGACCGCGCCCGGCAGGGCGGTCGGGCTGAGTCAACACCAAAGGGATCTCGAACCCCGCTCCGTGCAGCGCTGCCAGCGCCACCCGAGCAAACTCGGGCGTTCCGGCAAAGGCCAGCCTCACCCGCGCCCCGCGCAGAAGCCGTCAGCGGCTCTCATCGTGGGCCTGCTTGAGCATCTTGGTCTTGATGCGGGTGCGCTTGAGCAGGCTGAGGTAATCGACGAACACCTTGCCCAGCAGATGGTCCATCTCATGCTGGATGCATTTGGACAGCAAGTCGTCAGCGTCGAACTCCACCGGGCAACCGTCGCGGTCGAGCGCACGCACCCGAACGCGAGCGGCTCGCACCACCTTGTCATAGACCGCGGGAACCGACAGGCAGCCCTCTTCACCGACCACCTGCTCAGCACTGACCGAGATCAGTTCGGGGTTGATCAGGACCCGCGGCTCGTCGCGGGTTTCGGAGGTGTCCATCACGATCACCTGCTCGTGCACATCCACCTGGGTGGCCGCCAGGCCAACCCCGTCGGCTGCGTACATGGTCTCGATCATGTCGCTGACCAGCATGGAGATGCGCTCGTCAAACTGAGTCACCGGTTTGGCAACGGTCTTGAGTCGCGGGTCGGGGTAGCGAAGGATCGTGAGCTTGGGCATGGAAGGAAAATCAGCAGCAGCCCCCGGGGACGAAACCTCGCCGGCCTTCGGTCGGTCGGTGGGTGAGCGCGCCGCACCCGGCAGACAATGAAACCTTACTTTCGTGACGGCATCACGGGTTCGGGGGCAAAATTGTTCAGGTCGACTGGACATTTTCGCTGAATTTTCGGCCTTGCAGGCCGATACGATTTTGTGAGCTTCGGCATCCCTGCTCAGGCCAAATCATGGCGCGGCGCTCATGGCGTCCCGTTGGGAGATTCATTGCATGACGCGTCCCATTTCTTGTGCCCTTTCCGGGCGTCTGCTCGCCGGAGCACTCTCATTGATGTTGTCGGTTGCGTCGGGTGTGGCCGCGGCTGCGCCTGAAACCACCGAGCAGCAACGCAGCACCGCCCAGAAGGTTTCCAGTGCCGGGGTACCGCTGTCGGAGCTGGCCGCCAACGCGCCCGACTCGTACACGGTGAAGTCAGGCGACACGCTGTGGGGCATTTCCGGCTTGTTCCTGCAACGCCCTTGGCGCTGGCCCGAGCTCTGGGGCATGAACCTCGAGCAGATCCGCAACCCGCACTTGATTTTTCCGGGGCAACTGCTCTCGCTCGACACCTCGAGCGGCCGCGCCCGCCTGCGCGTGGGCACCCCCATCAGCAGTAGCAGCACGGTTGCCAGGCTGTCGCCTCAGGTGCGGGCGTCGAAACTGGATGCCACAGCCATCGCCTCGATCCCTTTCAACCTGATCGAGCCGTTTCTCAACGAAGCAGTGATTTTTGAGGTCGACGCCTTGAAAGGCGCTCCGCGCATCGTCGCGACCCAGGAAGGTCGTGTGCTGCTGTCGAAGGGTGATACAGCCTATGTGCGTGGCGACCGGGGCGGCAACACGGCCTTTCGCATCTTTCGGCAGGCTCGCCCCCTCACCGACCCGGCCACCCGCGAGGTGCTCGGGTTCGAGGCGCCTTTTGTGGGAACCGCCGAACTCGTGCGCAAGGGCGATTCGCAAGGGCAAGCTGCGGGTCAGGGAGAGGTCGTGCCCGACACGTTCTTGGTGACCAGCATCCGGCAGGAAGCCGGTGTCGGTGATCGCCTCGCTCCGGTGGTCGCCCACGAGTACGAAAACTATGCGCCCCATGCGCCTCAAAACGAAGTGTCGGGCCAGATCGTGTCGATCTACGGCGACGCCCTGACCGCGGGCCAAAGCCAGATCGTCGTCTTGAATCGCGGCGCGGGTGACGGCCTCGAACGCGGCCACGTGCTGGCGCTGTGGCGTGACGGTCGTCGTCAGGTCGACACCACGGATGGGCAACGAACACTGATGAAACTGCCCGATGAGCGGCACGGCGAATTGTTCGTGTTTCGAGTGTTCAGCCGGATGTCTTACGCCCTGATCATGACCGTGAGGGAACCGGTCAAGGTGGGCGATCGCTTCACCAAGCCCTGATCTCGAGCGGGGCTCACGACGTGATCGAACGTCTGGAGCTGGCGGCCTGGTTGAGGCTGCTCGAAACCCCCGGCGTGGGGCGCACGTCGGCGCGTCGGCTGTTGGCGGCGCTCGGCTCCCCTGAGGCCGCCGCGGCTGCTTCGACGGCGACCCGCCAAGAAGTTGTGGGAGCGGCTGCCGCCAGTGCGCTGGCCGCTATTCCCCCAGGGTTGGACGCTCTGGTCGAGACGACGCTGGCCTGGCAGCACGAGGGCGCCGGACCGTCGCGGGCCATCATTGCGCTTGGTGACCCAAGGTACCCGCCGCCATTGCTCGACACGGCTGACCCGCCGCTGCTGCTCTACGCGCAGGGTCGACTGGAACTGCTTCAGGCTGACAGCGCCATCGCGATCGTGGGCAGCCGCAATCCCACGCCCCAGGGAGAGCAAAGCGCGCTCAGCTTTGCAAAGAGCCTCGGAGAGGCCGGTTGGCTGATCGTGTCCGGCCTGGCGCTTGGCGTGGATGCTGCGGCCCACCAAGGCGCCTTGGCCAGCGGGCGCGGCACGATCGCCGTCGTTGGAACAGGCCTCGACCGCGTGTACCCCAGGCGGCACCTGGATCTGGCGCATCGCATTTCGCAAGACGGTCTGTTGTTGAGCGAGTTCCCACTTGGCACCCCACCGCTGGCATCGAATTTCCCGCAGCGCAACCGCGTGATTGCTGGCCTGACGCAGGGCACATTGGTGGTGGAAGCCGCCCTGCGGTCGGGCTCGCTGATCACGGCCAGACTGGCCACCGAAGCGGGCCGCGACGTGTTCGCGATTCCGGGCTCGATCCATTCACCCCAGTCGCATGGCTGCCACGCCCTGATCAAGCAGGGCGCCAAACTGGTCGAGACTGCAGAAGATGTGCTCGACGAGCTGCGACCGCTCGCGTCGGCGCGACCGCGTCCCCACCCGGCGAGCCATGGGGGTGTGAGCAAAGACCCCTTGCTTGAGGCGATGGGCCAGGAGTTGTTGTCTTTGGACGCCTTGGTCTCACGCACCGGATGGTCGGCACAAGCCATCAACGTTCGCCTGCTGGACCTTGAACTGAGCGGGCAAGTCGCTCGCAGACCCGGTCAACTTTTTCAGCGAATCGACCTCGCCTGAAACTGTGCCCCTCCGGCGCGCCGATCGCTCAACTGCCTCAGGTATATTCGACTCATGTTCGATGTGCTTGTCTACCTGTACGAGAACTACTGGCGTCCGGATGCATGTCCGGATCAGGCCAGACTGACGCGAAAACTCTCGTCGGTCGGGTTCGAGTCTGATGAAATCCAGGAGGCTCTGTCTTGGCTTGAGGGCTTGGCAGGCGCCGCGGAGTCTTACGTCGGTGAGCAAGGTGAGTTCAGCATTCGGGTGTACTCGCCTGCCGAACAAGATCACCTCGGCGAGCACTCCATTGGTTTCATCAGTTTCCTGGAGTCTGCTGGCGTTTTGCCGCCACCGATGCGCGAAATGGTCATCGACCGAGCCAGCGTGATCTCAGGCGGTCCCTTGGACTTGGAAGATCTGAAGATCATCGTGCTGATGGTCTTTTGGAGCCTAGGCGAGGAGCCTGACGCCCTCATCCTTGATGAACTGTTCGTCGATGAAGAGGACAGGCTGATTCACTGACGCCTGAGCAATTGATTCCAAAAAACCGCTTTCAAGAGCGGCTTTTTTCTGGGCTCGGTCATCGCCAAGTCCTCAGTTGAGCCAACGCCCCGAGTCGATCTCGAGCTTGGCCACCACGCTGCGCGTCGCTCGCTCCATCAGGGATTCGTCTTGCACGGGCTCCATCAGCCCGGCCTGCAGGAATGCAGCCAGACGCTGCTGCTGGAACAAGATGCAGCGGCCTTGCGGAGACACAAACAACGAGAGTTGACGGTGCATGCCATGCCACGCGAGCTGGACCGAATCATTGCGGTTTCGGTAGTCGAGCATGAACCAGCTGCCGACCTGAAGTTCGCGAGCCCACGCGAGCATCGCCGGGGTGGGTGTCGAGCCTCCGGCGGCGACCACCTCAAAGTCGTTGCTCTCGTGCGCAGACAGGTCAAGCACCAATGACGCGTCGATCTCCAGATCGTCGGCGTCAGGCAGTAACTCCTCGAGCGTCTCCAGACGAACCATCAGCTGATCCAGACGCTCCTTCGAGATCGATACGGTGCGGGCGGTAAAGGCCGCCGCCAGTGACTGGTTGAGATGCTGGACGTGTTGCTCCTGCTCGGCCGGACTCACGGCCGCACTGTCCATGCCCTCGCGCAGGACCTTGAGCAACGGGGGCAGCCGCCGGATCACATCCGCGCGCTCTTCATGAGACACCTTGGCGCTTGCCGACCAGATCAGATCGGCAGCCGTGCGCTTCATCACCTTGATGTCTTCACTGTGCAAACCAGACTTGACCGCCGTCGTCGCCAGCACATCGGCCCAGACGTGAAACAAGAACTCGCGGACCCCGTCTTGCACGGGCACCTCATTGAGCATCTTGCGCAATTCGATCGTGAACTGAATCGCCAAGGTTTCACGCTGCTCGACCTGCTCAGCAAGCGACACCCCTTTGCGTGAGGCCTCGTTTTCATGCTTGAAGTAGTTCTCGAGGAAGCGCTCAAATTCGGTCAGAACCGTCTGGAATACACGGCTACCAGTGTCGGGGTAGGCTTCGACCATCTGCACCACGCGCTTGATTTCTTTTTCCACCGCACCACCGGCAAGCTGAGCGTTGTTCGCCTCGAACCCCATGACGCAAGCGCCCATGCAGTCGATCAACTGCCTGGCCGGATGGCCGGTGCTTGCGAAGAAATCGGGCTCCGCGACCGCGACGCGCAACACTGGCATCTGCAGTCGGGCGAACCAGACCCGCACCATGGCCGGAATTCGATCTTCTGTCAGGATGCTCTGGAACAAGAGCGCGACCACCTCGATCGTGGCGCGCTCATCAGCCGTTGACGCCAACGCCTTGAGCCTTCGCCTGCGCTGGCGCAATTCATCCAGCAGCGCGGAGGTGCCTTGTGCGTTCTCGAGTTGCCCCGTTTGCTCTGCCGATGCCAGACGCAGCGCCACCTCGGTTTGTTCACGGGTGATCGCTGCATTCAGCTCTGCCGATGGCGGGATGACATCACCCGTACGCTCGCCTGCGGCCTGCCGGCCGATCAGACGACTCAGGCGACGCAGCACCGCCTCCGCATGACCCGGCGCATCCAATGCACCACCAGCGATCCGCGTCATCAGTCGCGTGTCTTCATCCGCGCTGTGAACACTCGAAGTAGGTGCCTCTGAGTTTGCGAAACCGCCACCGGTCTTTGGCCCACTGGTGGCTGTTTCGTGAGCGCGGCGTATGAACGGCCGCAGGTCAATCTGTGGCAGCACGCCGTGCTCTACCAGCAGGCGATTGACCTCGTGATACGCCTGCGCGATGAAATGCGAAAACTCCTCGTGCAACAAGTCTTGCAGCGTGCGCCACGAGTCGTGACTCAGCTCAGCGGTACGCCAGGTGCTGATCACCACCCGCGCCAGAACCTCCGGGCGCAAGATGTCATTCGCATTGAGCTCGTCACAAGCTTCAAGGGAGGTGATCCGGGCACACAGATCATTGAATTCCCAGGACGCACGTTCTTTGATGGCCAGAGCCAAGCGGGAGCCGAGAATCTCTGCTTCGATGGTTTCGTTGTCGACGAGACTGAAGCTCTGTCGACCTCCGTGCTCGGGTGGACTGCCGGTAAACGTGACCGGAATCAGCCCGTCCGACAGGGCGCCGCGCAAGACCAACTGCGCCTCTTGCAACCAAAGGCCGGCTGCACGCTTGAGTGCTTCCTCGGCACCGCGCCGCCGAACCATGGTCTGGGGTGCGGCGAGAGCCTCCGTCAAACGTCGCGCGCCTTGCCCCACGGCCGCGATGACATCAGGCAGCGCGCGCAACAACCCTTCGACAAACAAGCGGCGGGCTTTTGCCCCCTCACGCATCGAATGCGCATCAGACGCCATGGCTTTGCATACCGGAAGGCCGGTTTGTCGAGCGCTAAGCCACTGCCCCGGCGTTGGGGTCATCGGGGTCGATTTCCTTGCTTGTGGGCTTGATCAGGTCCTCACGCCGAAGACCCAGCCACATGGCGATGGCTGCCGCCACAAACACCGACGAATAAATACCGAACAGGATTCCGATGGTCAACGCCACCGCGAAGTAATGCAGCGTGGGACCACCAAAGATCAACATCGAGATCACCATCATCAACGTCGAGCCGTGGGTGATGATCGTGCGGCTGATGGTGCTGGTGATGGCGTGATCGATGACCTGCGGTGTGCTCAGCTTGCGGTACTTGCGAAACGATTCCCGGATCCGGTCAAAGATCACCACCGATTCGTTGACGGAGTAGCCAAGCACAGCAAGCACAGCAGCCAGCACCGAGAGGGAAAACTCCCACTGAAAAAACGCAAAGAACCCGATGATGATGATCACATCGTGCAGGTTGGCGATGATGCCGGCAACGGAGAACTTCCACTCGAACCGCAGGGCAAGATAAATCATGATCCCAACGATCGTGACCGCCAGCGCGAGGGCACCGTCGCGTGCCAGCTCCGACCCCACCGACGGCCCGACAAACTCGGTGCGCTGCAGTCGGACCTTTTCAGCACCGACGTCTCCGCACACTTGGGCGGTGCCTTCGAGACCAGCGTCCGACTTGACCTGCTGCACGGTGACCGCGCTGCCCTCGGCCTTGCAAAGCTCAGCAAAGACTTTGCCAGCCATGTCGCCTTGCTTGATATCACTGCGAGCAGGAAGGCGAATCAGCACGTCGTGCGATGTGCCAAAGTTTTGAACTTGCACCTCGCCAAACTGCAGCGACTCCACGGTCGCACGGACCCGATTGATATCGGCCGGTTGCGCGTAAGCCACTTCGATGACGGTGCCGCCCGTGAACTCGATCGAGAAATGCAACCCCCTGGTCGCGATGAAAAACACGGCGGCAATGAACGTCAGCGCGGAGATCACGTTGAGAACCAGCGCATGCCTCATGAAGGGGATATCGCGCCGGATTCTGAAAAATTCCATGTGTATTCCTTGTTCTGCGGCGGCTAAAAAGAGGCCGCGACACGACCCTCAAGCCCGGGGACCACCCTCAGCGGCTGGCTGCCAGACCTGCCCGATCGACACACCCTTGAGCTTTTTCTGCCTCCCGTACCAGAGGTTCACCAAGCCACGCGAGAAAACCACGGCAGAGAACATGGACGTCAGGATGCCCAGGCAGTGGACCACCGCAAAGCCACGCACGGGCCCGGAGCCAAAGGCCAAGAGCGAAAGACCAGCGATCAGGGTGGTGACGTTGGAGTCGAGAATGGTGGTGAACGCGCGCTCGTAACCGTTGTGGATTGCCGACTGGGGCGACGACCCATTGCGAAGCTCCTCGCGCACCCGCTCGTTGATCAGCACATTGGCGTCGATCGCCATCCCCAGTGTGAGCGCGATGGCTGCCATGCCCGGCAGCGTCAAACTGGCCTGGAGCATCGACAACACAGACACCAGCAACAAGAGGTTGAAGGCCAGCGCCAGTGTCGAGATCGCTCCGAACAGCATGTAGTACGCGCACATGAACACAGCGATCGCCGCGAACCCGTAAAGCACACTGTCAAATCCCTTGGAAATGTTCTCCGCACCAAGGCTCGGCCCGATGGTGCGTTCTTCGATGATTTCCATCGGTGCAGCCAGCGAGCCTGAGCGCAACAAAAGCGCCGTGTCGGCCGCCTCGGTGGAGGTCATGCGCCCGGAGATCTGCACCCGGCCTCCGCCAATCTCGGCGCGGATCACCGGCGCGGTAATCACCTCGCCTTTGCCTTTCTCGAACAGCAGGATCGCCATGCGCTTGCCGACATTTTCGCGGGTCACATCCCTGAAGATGCGTGCACCCTTGGCATCCAGCGTCAAGTTGACCGTCGGCTCCTGGGTTTGCGAGTCGAAGCCCGTCTGCGCGTCGGTCAGGTTTTCCCCGGTCAGGATCACCTGACGTTTCACGATCAGGGGCCGACTGTTCCGCTCGGTATAGCGCTCCGTGCCGAACGGCACCGGCCCGGAACCCTCGGCTGCCGCGCCAGCCTCAAGGCTCTCATCGACCATGCGCACTTCCAGCGTCGCGGTGCGGCCGATGATGTCCTTGGCCTTGGCCGTGTCTTGAACGCCCGGCAACTGAACCACCACGCGATCAGCACCCTGCTGCTGAATCACGGGCTCGGACACACCGAGCTCATTGACCCGATTGTGCAAGGTCGTGATGTTTTGCTTGACCGCAGCGTCTTGCACCCTTCTGGCCGCTTCGGCCCTCAGGAGCCCGGAGAGCTTGAACTCCGCTCCGTCTTGGGACTCGGCCCACTGAAGATCGCGCAATTCGCCCTCGAGGAGCTTTCGGGATGCCGTCAAAGTCGCCTGGTCCCGGAAACGCACAACCACCGCGTCGCCATCACGGGTGATTCCCGCATGCCGAAGGCTCTGGTCACGCAGCATCAGCCGCACATCGCCCGCCAACGACTCCGCCTTCTTGGTCAGCGCAGACTTCATGTCGACCTGCATCAGGAAATGAACACCCCCGCGAAGGTCCAATCCGAGCGACATCGGAAGTGCATGCACTGCCGTCAACCACGAGGGAGAACGCGACACAAGGTTCAACGCGACGATGTAACTTGCGTCGGCAGGATCGGGGTTGAGCTCCTTGGCAATCGCGTCCTTGGCCTTGATCTGGTCGTCGGTCCCGGTGAAGCGCGCCTTGACCGAATTGCCCTCAAATTGCACGAAGTCGGCCCCAACTCCCGCCCTTGAGAGCGCCCGCTCGACGCGCGGCACCAACGTGGAGTCCACCTTCAACGTCGAGCGCCCGCTGCTGACCTGCACGGCCGGGGCCTCACCGAAAAGATTCGGGAGGGTGTAGGTGGCTCCCACGAGCAAAGCGATCACCAAGATCGCATATTTCCAAAGGGGGTAACGGTTCATGACGACTTTCTAGCGCCGGGAAGGCGATGCCCAACAGCGACGGCCACACCGCGCCGACATCCGGGCGACGGCAAGGCTGAGCCGATTGAAAAATTACCTGAACGTACCTTTTGGAAGAACTTGCACCACCGAAGAGCGCTGCACCTGGATTTCAACCCCAGCGGACACTTCGACCGCGATGTAGGTTTCACCGATCTTCGACACCTTCCCCAGTACACCACCCGCGATGATCACCTCATCGCCCTTGGCAAGGGCCTCAACCATGCTCTTATGCTCCTTCTGGCGCTTCATCTGAGGACGAATCATCACGAAATACAACACAACGAACATGAGGATCAACGGCAGCATCGACCCGACACTACCGAAGATGTCCTGGGTGGGAGCGGCGACTGGAGCCGCCTGAGCGAACGCTTGAGAAATGAACACGGGTGAAATCCTATTTTGATGCGCCGGGCCATGCAACGCGGATTAAGCCTGTCGATTGTAAGGCGCCGAGAGCGCCCGCCCCAGCACGCCAGAGCCGACCCACGCCCACCAACAAAAATGCCGGCATCAGCCGGCATTTTCTCTAACTTTGGTTGCGGGGGCAGGATTTGAACCTACGACCTTTGGGTTATGAGCCCAACGAGCTACCAGACTGCTCCACCCCGCGACAGGGTCTCTGACTCTAACACAATAACAAGACTTTCGCGATCTTCGTACGGGCAAAACTACCAGACCGCACCAACTGAAAACACCAACTTACTCCGCCGAGCCACCCTCAGTCGACTCCTCCGATACGGTGCGATCAACCAGCTCCACAAAAGCCATGGGGGCGTTGTCACCCACTCTGAAACCCATCTTGAGAATCCGGGTGTAACCGCCAGGCCTAGCCTTGAATCGAGGACCGAGGACGTTGAACAACTTCGTCACGATGTCGCGATCACGGGTGCGATCAAAAGCCAAACGACGATTCGCGAGGGTGGGCTCCTTGGCCAATGTGATCAGCGGCTCCACCACTCGACGCAGCTCCTTGGCTTTAGGTACCGTCGTCTTGATCGCCTCGTGCTGAAGCAAGGAATTGCACATGTTGCGAAGCATCGCCAAGCGGTGCTCTGAAGTGCGATTGAGTTTTCGTAGTCCGTGACGGTGACGCATGGTGCTTTACCTTTCTGTTGTATGAAGTAGCAGCCGTATCAGGTACTGCCACGGGCACCGGGTTGCCAAAAACCAACCCAAAAACTTACATCCAAGCCTCGCTGGCGAGGACGATGGTTAACGTTTGTCCAATCCCTGAGGCGGCCAGTTCTCCAGACGAGCACCCAGGGTCAACCCACGCGCTGCGAGAACTTCCTTGATTTCATTGAGTGACTTACGACCCAAGTTGGGGGTCTTCAGCAGCTCCGTCTCAGTGCGCTGAATCAGGTCGCCGATGTAGTAAATGTTCTCAGCCTTCAAGCAGTTGGCAGACCGCACGGTGAGTTCCAGCTCATCCACAGGACGCAGTAAGATGGGGTCGAACTGGGTATTGCGGCTCTGCGGCTCGTTGAACGCAGCGATCTCACTGCTTTCAAGCTGCGCAAACACTGCCAACTGTTCGACCAGAATCTTGGCTGAAGCACGGACCGCCTCCTCCGGGGAAATGGCACCATTCGTGTTGATTTCCATTACCAGCTTGTCCAGATCGGTACGCTGCTCAACGCGCGCGCTCTCGACGGTATAGCTCACCCTTGACACAGGCGAAAAAGACGCATCGAGCACGATCCGTCCGATCGACTTGCTCGACTCCTCTCCAAAGCGTCGCACGTTACCGGGCACGTACCCACGCCCCTTTTCCACCTTGATCTGCATGTCCAACTTGCCACCATGTGACAAGTTCGCGATGACATGCCCTGGATTGATGATCTCGACGTCATGCGGCGCCTGTATGTCCGCAGCGGTAACCGGACCTTCGCCATCCTTTCGGAGCACCAGGGTGACTTCATCGCGGCTGTGCAGGCGAAACACAACGCCCTTCAGGTTCAGCATGATGTGCACCACATCTTCCTGAACACCATCGACCGTCGAATACTCGTGCAAGACGCCAGCGATCGTCACCTCGGTAGGCGCGTACCCAACCATCGAAGACAGCAGCACACGCCTCAAAGCGTTGCCCAGTGTGTGACCATAACCGCGCTCAAAGGGCTCAAGAGTGACCTTGGCTCGGTTGAGCCCAAGGGGCTCCACATTGATTGCTTTGGGCTTGAGCAAGTTCGTTTGCATGAGGTCTTTCTTTCAATACCCTCGGCTCATTACGCCGATAAGGCTGATTGACCCGTCGGTGCCATTGACAGCAGCACACCGATCTCGGGGAATTCCACCGATCGAAGATCAGGTCGACCGACGGCCGACCGAACCTGCCATCTGGGGATCAGCGTGAATAAAGCTCGACAATCAAGGCTTCCTTGATGTCGGACGCGAACTCATCACGGTCAGGCGTCTTCTTAAAGAGCCCTTCCATTTTGGCCGAATCGACCTGCACCCAAGCGGGCAGCCCGATCGACTCTGCAAGCTTCAATGAGTCAGCGACGCGCAGCTGCTTCTTGGCCTTTTCGCGAACACACACCGCATCACCGACCTTGACCATGAAGGACGCGATGTTCACAACGGAACCGTTGACGGTGATCGACTTGTGGGACACCAGCTGTCGTGCCTCAGCGCGCGTGGAACCAAACCCCATCCGGTACACCACGTTATCCAACCGCGACTCCAGCAACATCAGCAAATTAGCCCCGGTGTTGCCCTTGCGCCGTTCAGCCTCCGCAAAGTAGCGGCGGAACTGGCGCTCCAACACGCCGTACATCCGCTTTACCTTTTGCTTCTCGCGAAGTTGCAGACCAAAGTCAGACGTTCTCGAGCCAGACGTGCGACCATGCTGGCCAGGCTTGCTGTCGAACTTCGACTTGTCACCGATGGGTCGACGAGCACTTTTAAGGAAAAGGTCAGTCCCCTCACGCCGAGACAATTTCGCTTTTGGACCAAGATAACGTGCCACGTTGATTCCTTGTGTAACTGTTTGACGCAAGCAAGATGCCTGCGCAAGTCTGGCGAGTGTTTTTTTATGCGCTCAGACGAGTGGGCTTAAAGGCGAAAACCGACGACAAGCCAGTAGCGCCCCAACGAAAAAGTCGGCGCAGCCCAAAGGCGTCGCCGACGGAGAACCAATACCTTAGATCCGACGGCGCTTTTGCGGACGGCAGCCGTTGTGCGGCACAGGCGTCACGTCCGAAATCAGGTTGATCCGGATGCCAAGGGATGCCAACGCGCGAACCGACGACTCACGACCGGGTCCAGGGCCCTTGATACGAACGTCGAGGTTCTTGATCCCCTGCTCTTGGGCAGCGCGTCCAGCGACCTCCGCAGCCACCTGGGCAGCAAACGGAGTGCTTTTCCTCGAACCCTTGAAACCCTGACCACCGCTAGAAGCCCAAGACAGCGCACCGCCTTGACGATCAGTGATCGTGATGATCGTATTGTTAAAAGACGCGTGAACGTGCGCGATACCATCGGCGACATTTTTGCGAACTTTCTTGCGCACGCGTTGTGCGGCTGTATTGGGTGCCTTGGCCATATCAATTCTTTCCTAAACCTACGCCGTCAAATGCCTATTACCGGCATGCGAGACATTACTTCTTTACAACCGCGCCAGACTTGCGAGGGCCCTTGCGCGTTCGCGCGTTCGTCTTCGTCCTCTGCCCACGCACAGGCAAACCCCGACGATGACGGAAACCACGGTAGCACCCAAGATCCATCAGTCGCTTGATGTTGATCGACATTTCACGTCGAAGATCACCCTCAATCGTTAGACGGCCGATTTCTTCACGGAGCCGCTCAAGATCAGTGTCCGTGAGATCCTTGATCTTGCGATCAAAGGGCACCCCACTATTCACACAAAGCTTTTGGGCGGTAGTCCGACCAACGCCATAAATCGACATCAGCCCGATCTCTGCGTGCTTGTGCGGTGGAATGTTAATACCAGCAATACGTGCCATGGTTTTCCTCTAAATAAACTAGACCTACAGCCGAATCAACCCTGGCGCTGCTTGTGACGCGGATCAGCGCAAATCACCCGCACGACCCCTTTACGCCGAATAACTTTGCAATTTCGGCACATCTTCTTAACGGAAGCGGCAACTTTCATCGTGTTCTCCGAAGCCCCAAGGGCAAATTCCACAACCTACAAATTATCCAAAAAAAGATAACCCGCCTACTTCGCCCGGAAAACGATCCGAGCGCGACTTAAATCATAGGGCGTCAGCTCAACCGTGACCTTGTCCCCAGGAAGAATACGGATGTAGTGCATTCGCATCTTTCCGGATATGTGCCCTAACACCACGTGGCCATTCTCAAGCTTTACGCGAAAAGTAGCGTTAGGGAGGTTCTCGAGAATCTCTCCCTGCATCTGAATAACGTCATCTTTCGACATGCGATCCAATATTAATTCAGCAGACCCGCCACGCAAGCACCCGCTCACCCAGCCTTAAAGCTAGCCTTTTTCAGAAGTGAGTCGTACTGCTGGCTCTGCACATAACTCTGAATCTGAGCCCAAAAGTCCATGGTAACAACCACGATGATCAGCAATGAAGTGCCCCCGAAATAAAATGGGACGTTGTACTTGAGCACGAGAAACTCCGGGAGAAGACAGACCGTCGTGATGTACAAAGCACCAGCAAGCGTCAACCGAGAAAGGATCCTATCAATATGACGTGCGGTCTGGTCGCCCGGCCGTATCCCAGGAATAAATGCCCCACTCTTTTTCAAATTTTCCGCGGTTTCACGACTGTTGAAAACAAGCGCGGTGTAAAAGAAGCAAAAAAAGATGATCGCTGCAGCATACAGGAGCACATAAACAGGCTGCCCAGGAGACAGCAACCCCGCCAAGTCCTTGAGCCAAGTCAAACCATCCCCGGTTGCAAACCATCCAACAACAGTCGCGGGTAACAAGATAATCGACGACGCGAAAATTGGAGGGATTACCCCAGACATGTTCAGCTTTAACGGTAGATGGGATGACTGCCCCCCATAAACCTTATTGCCCACTTGCCTCTTTGCGTAATTGACCAAGATCTTGCGTTGCCCGCGCTCAACAAACACCACAAAAAACGTCACGCCAGCCACCACTACAAGAATAAAGAGGCAAGCAACGTAGCTCATCGCGCCGGTGCGCACCAACTCAAACAGCCCGCCAATCGCCCCGGGCAAACCCGCGGCAATTCCCGAAAATATCAAAATTGATATACCATTTCCCAACCCACGCTCGGTAATCTGCTCACCAAGCCACATCAAAAACATTGTCCCAGCTACGAGACTCACAACTGCGGTCATGCGAAAACCGAATCCCGGAGCGATAACTAAACCCTGCGAGGACTCAAGCGCTATCGCTATACCAACGGACTGGAAGAGGGCAAGGCCAAGCGTTCCATATCTGGTGAACTGAGTGATCTTGCGACGACCCGACTCACCCTCCTTCTTCAGCGACTCCAACGAAGGAACCACGTAAGTCATCAGTTGCATGATGATCGATGCCGATATGTACGGCATGATCCCCAACGCGAAGATGGAAAACCGAGACAACGAACCGCCGGAGAACATATTGAAAAGACTCAATATTCCACCCTGCTGCCCCTTGAACAACTGTGCGAGTTGCCCCGGATCGATCCCAGGAACTGGCACGTGAGAGCCGATCCTGTAAACCACCAACGCCAACAGCAGAAACGTCAAACGCCGACGCAGGTCTCCAAACTTCCCACTCTTCAAAGCCTGACCAGAATTTATCGCCACGAGTTTCTTCTACTGTCGCTCAATTACGATGGGCATCAAGCCACCGAGCCGCCAACCGCCTCGATGGCAGCCTTTGCGCCAGCAGTCGCGCCCAAACCAACCAATGACACCGCTCTAGACAGCGAACCAGTCTTTACGACCTTCACAACCTTGGCTATTTGAGCGACCAGCCCGGCTTGCTTCAGCAAAAGAAGATCCACCTCGGCAGCGCCGAGACGCTCCAAATCGGCCAGGGTAACTTCTGCGTTGTATTTCAACGAAGCAGACTTAAATCCCCGCTTCGGAAGGCGCCGCTGAAGTGGCATCTGCCCACCCTCGAAACCGACCTTGTGATAGCCGCCGGCACGAGATTTTTGCCCCTTGTGCCCCCGCCCAGCCGTCTTCCCCAACCCAGACCCGATACCACGCCCCACCCTACGGCGATCGCGCTTTGAGCCATTCGCTGGCTTGATATTGTTCAATTCCATAAGTAGCTTTCAGGTCAGGCTCAGAGAACCCTGAGCAAGTAGGAAATCTTGTTGATCATTCCGCGCACGGAAGGGGTGTCTTCAAGAACAGACTCACTGTTCAGCTTATGCAGCCCAAGCCCTCGAACGGTCGCCCGATGGGACTCTCGCGTTCCAGCGACACTGCGGACCAGCTTGATCCTGACGGTAAGTTTTTCACTCATAACCAGTTCTCCCTACCCGATTCAGTTGAAGATTTCTTCAACGGTCAACCCACGTTTAGCAGCAACTTCCGCAGGGGTGCTTGTGTGCTTCAGCGCATCTAGGGTAGCTCTGACGAGGTTGTATGGGTTTGAAGATCCGAGGCTTTTGCAGACGATATCTGTAACGCCCATAACCTCAAACACTGCACGCATAGGACCACCAGCGATAATACCCGTCCCAGCCGGTGCCGGCGCCATCAACACATGAGATGCCCCGTGCTCTCCAACCACTTTATGGTGAATTGACCCGTTTTTCAGCGATACCTTCACCATATTTCGGCGAGCTGCCTCCATGGCCTTTTGAACCGCCACGGGAACCTCTTTCGCCTTGCCTTTTCCCATCCCGATCCGACCATCGCCGTCACCGACCACGGTAAGAGCAGCAAAACTCAGAGTCCGACCGCCCTTCACTACCTTTGTGACGCGGTTAACCGCGATCATCTTTTCCTTCAGGCCGTCGTCATTGCCTTCGGTTTGAGCACGAGCTTGAAACTTTGCCATTTTCGAAATCCTCGCTTAGAACTGTAAACCAGCTTCGCGAGCTGCTTCGGCAAGCGCCTTGACCCGGCCGTGATACGCGAAGCCAGCGCGGTCAAAGGCCACCTTTTCGATTCCGGCAGCCCGCGCCTTTTCAGCGATCCGCTTTCCGACAATAGTTGCAGCGCCGACGTTTCCACCGTTTGCAGACTCACCGAGCTCTTTTCGGATATCCGATTCGAGCGTCGAGGCACTCACCAACACGCGCGCGCCGTCGTCCGAAATCACACTCGCGTAAATGTGCGAATTAGTTCTGAATACGGACAGACGAGCAACGCGCTGACGTACGATTCTGGCCCGGGTCTGCCTGGAGCGGCGAACACGCTGATCTTTTTTGTTCAACATGACATCCGCCCCTTATTTCTTCTTGGTTTCTTTGATCACGATTTTTTCGCCGACATACCGTATTCCCTTACCCTTGTAAGGCTCTGGTGGACGGATAGCCCGGACTTCGGCTGCAATCTGTCCTACGACCTGACGGTCGGAACCCTTGATCACAATTTCCGTCTGAGTCGGACACTCAACTCTCACACCATCAGGCATGTCTTTTCCCACAGGATGAGAAAAGCCGATCTGCAAATTCAGCCGGCTTCCGGCAGCCTGAGCTCGAAAGCCCACCCCCACCAAACTTAGCCTCTTCTCAAAACCGGTACTCACACCGCTCACCATATTAGCGACAAGCGCTCTCATGGTGCCCGACATAGCATCTGCAGCCGTACTCTGGTCAGCCGGAACGAAATCAAGCTTGCCCGAAACACTGCTTATATTAACCAGCGAGTTCGACGAACGAACAAGCGAGCCCAACAAACCGGTCACTCGAATCTTGCCATCAGCGATGCTTACCTCAACCCCGGACGGCAAGGACACCGGCATTTTTCCTACTCTGGACATGCTGACTACCCCTTAAGCCACGTAGCAAAGAACTTCGCCGCCAATACCAACCTGGCGAGCCTTTCGGTCAGTCATGACACCCTTGGGGGTCGTCACGATAGCAACCCCTAGTCCGTTCTTAACGTTCGGAATATCGTGGCGCCCCTTGTAGACACGCAGGCCGGGACGACTCACGCGCTCAATGTGCTCGATGACTGGCTTACCGGCGTAGTACTTCAATACAATTTGAAGCTGAGGCTTTCCGTCGGCCGCCAACACCGAGAAGCCATCGACATAGCCCTCATCCTTCAACACTTGTGCAATTGCCACTTTGAGCTTCGACGCCGGCATAGAAACAGACGGCTTATCCACCATCTGCGCATTACGGATGCGCGTCAGCATATCGGCGATTGGGTCGCTCATACTCATACGATAATCTCCTGATCAGCTCGCTGATTACCAGCTTGCCTTGATAACGCCCGGGATGTCACCCTTGAAAGCGAGTTCGCGGATCTTGTTTCGACCCAAGCCGAACTTGCGAAAGGTTCCGCGAGGCCGACCCGTCAAAGCGCAACGATTTCGCTGGCGAGTCGGGTAGGAGTTTCGTGGCAACTTCTGCAATTCGAGACGAGCCATATAACGCTCCTCGTCGGACTTCTTTGCGTCATTCGCAATTCCCTTGAACTCAGCATACTTTTTTGCATACTTCGCCGCAAGCTGCTCGCGCTTAAGCTCGCGCTGGATGAGAGAGAGTTTTGCCACAATCAGCCTTAGTTTTTAAAGGGGAACTTAAACGCCGCAAGCAAGGCCTTGCACTCGTCATCGCTCTTCGCCGTCGTAGTGATACTGATATTCAGCCCACGCAACGCATCCACCTTGTCGTAGTCAACTTCGGGAAAAATGATCTGCTCTTTCACGCCGATGTTGTAATTTCCCCGGCCATCGAATGAGCGGCCAGAAATACCACGAAAATCCCTCACTCGGGGAAGAGCAATCGTCACAAAACGATCCAAAAATTCGAACATCTGAACACCCCGGAGCGTCACCATGCAGCCGATAGGTACGCCGTCGCGAATCTTAAATCCCGCGATAGCTTTCTTTGACTTCGTCACTACTGGCTTTTGCCCAGCAATCTTGGTCATATCGCTGACCGCGTGCTCCATGACTTTTTTGTCCGAAACCGCCTCGCTCACACCCATATTGAGCGTGATTTTTGTGATGCGCGGAACCTGCATCGCGGACTTATAACCAAACTTGGCGATAAGTCCCGGGGCGATTGATTCCCGGTAAATAGCCTGCAGACGGGCCGGTTGTTGTTGCGCCATATCGAATCCTTAGACCTTAATCTCTTCGCCGGTAGACCTGAACACTCGAACCTTCTTGCCATCAGCAAGAAGCTTCACGCCCACTCGATCCGCCTTGCCGGAGGCCACGTTAAAAATTGCCACGTTTGACTGGTGAATAGGCATCGTCTTTTCAATGATTCCGCCCGTCACACCCTTCATCGGATTCGGCTTCACGTGCTTTTTCACAACGTTGACCCCATCGACCGAGATGTGCGCAACGTCTACCCGGGATGCAACAACACCAAGCTTTCCCTTGTCCCGACCGGTCAAAACGATCACCTGATCACCCTTGCGAATCTTGTTCATCAACTGACTCCTAACGCTTCTTAAAGTACTTCAGGAGCCAACGACACAATCTTCATGAACCGCTCAGTACGCAGCTCACGCGTGACCGGCCCGAAAATCCGCGTCCCGATTGGCTCTAGCTTTGCGTTCAGCAAAACGGCGGCGTTCCCGTCAAATTTAACGAGGGACCCATCCTGGCGACGAACACCCTTCGCGGTGCGAACAACGACGGCGCTGTAGACCTCACCCTTTTTGACGCGCCCACGCGGAGCCGCCTCCTTGATACTCACCTTAATCACGTCACCGATGCCCGCATACCGGCGCTTGGATCCGCCAAGCACCTTGATACACATGACCGACTTCGCGCCAGTATTGTCCGCGACCTCAAGCCGCGATTGCATTTGAATCATTTTTTATGTACCAACTTATGCCGAGCAAGCGCCGCGAACGCGGACGCAACCTCAACCAGTCTTGGTCCCGTTACCCCCAGCGCGAAACGCCAAAGGTCGTTATAGGAAGAAGAGCCAAGCCCGATTGACATCGGGCTCGTCAGGTGCAGCCCGCCAGTATGACGAGATCTTTACAGACTGTCAAGCATTTCGTCTTGACGCCGTGGCTACAGCGAGACCGTACGCCTGCCGCACCGCGTACCGAGCGGTCAAACTTCTCGGGCTTTTTGAACCAGCTTCGTTACCACCCAAGCCTTGGTCTTCGAAATCGGCCTGCTTTCCGAAATTTCTACTACGTCGCCATTCTTGAACTCGTTGTTCTCGTCGTGCGCGTGGTACTTGCTCGTCTTCGCAACGATCTTTCCGTACAACTCGTGCTTCGTGCGACGCTCGATCAAAACGGTGATGGTCTTGCTGCGCTTGTCGCTGACAACCTTCCCAACCAACGTCCTGACAGTCTTTTCTTTGGTGACAGATTGAACTTCGTTCATTTCGTCGCTTCTTTCACTTCACGTTTTTTTTCCGCCAAAACGGTCTTCGCGCGGGCGATGTCCCGACGAGTGTTACCCAACTGCGTGTGGTTGGACAACTGCTGCGTCGCTTTCTGCATGCGCAAACCGAAATGTGCCTTGAGCAAGTCGCTTACCTCTTTTTGAAGTCCCGCAACATCTTTTGCCCGAAGTTCTGATGCTTTCACTTTTGGCTCTCCGTTGACCATTAGGCGCCGACTTGACGGGCGACAAATGTGGTGCTGAGTGGAAGCTTTGCGGAAGCCAACTTAAAGGCCTCGCGAGCAAGCTCTTCAGGTACACCATTGATTTCGTACAGGACCTTACCCGGCTGAATCTCAGCCACGTAGTACTCCGGATTGCCCTTGCCATTGCCCATGCGGACCTCAGCTGGCTTCTGCGAGATAGGCTTGTCCGGGAAGATCCGAATCCAAATCCGTCCGCCACGCTTCACGTGACGCGAAATCGCCCGACGAGCCGCCTCGATTTGCCTGGCAGTCAACCGACCACGTTCCGTGGCTTTCAAGCCAAAATCTCCGAACGAAACCTTCGCACCACGCGTTGCCACGCCGGTGTTGCGTCCCTTTTGTTCCTTGCGGTATTTTCTGCGAGCTGGTTGCAGCATCGTTATTCTCCTTTGACTTCGCCCGGCGCTGGCGGAACGGCCTTGCGAACACGCTTAACAGCGGGGATCTTTCCCTCTGCACCGTCGACCGGTACAACAGGAGCGTCAACCTTCGGTGCTGGTCGGGAACCCCGATCAGCCGAACCGCCTTCACCTGGACGGCCTCGGCCGGACGGTGCTCCGGGACGGGCATTACGACGCGGCCGACGGTCATCGTCACCCTCGGGCCGAGCGACCACAGCTGGAACCTCGCCGTTGGCCAAACGATCACCGCGGTATACCCAGCACTTCACGCCGATGATGCCGTAGGTCGTCTTAGCCTCAGAGAAGCCGTAGTCGATATCAGCCTTCAATGTGTGGAGTGGCACGCGCCCCTCGCGATACCATTCACACCGAGCAATCTCGATTCCATTCAACCTGCCAGACGACATCAGCTTGATCCCCTGGGCACCCAGACGCATCGCGTTTTGCATCGCGCGCTTCATGGCGCGGCGAAACATGATTCGCTTCTCAAGCTGTTGGGTAATGCTGTCAGCGATCAACTGCGCGTCAATCTCAGGCTTGCGCACCTCTTCGATATTCACAGCAACAGGCACACCGAGCCGGCGCGTAAGCTCGGCCTTGAGACTCTCGATGTCCTCGCCCTTTTTCCCGATCACCACGCCAGGGCGAGCCGAGAAAATGGTGATTCGAGCATTCTTTGCCGGACGTTCGATCAGAACGCGCGACACGGCAGCGCTCTTCAAGCGGATTTTGAGAAATTCGCGAACTTTCAGATCCTCGGCGAGCATCGTCGCGAAGTTCTGGTTGTTGGCGTACCACCGCGAAGCCCAATTCCTAGTAACCGGCAGACGAAAGCCAGTTGGATGAATCTTTTGTCCCATGATCTTCCTTGAGCCTCAGTTGCCGACAGTAATGTAAATATGCGCAGTCGGCTTGCTGATGCGGTTTCCCCGGCCTTTGGCTCGAGCTGAAAACCGCTTGAGCGTCGTTCCCTGCTCGACAAAAATTGTCTTCACCATCAAGCCATCAATGTCAGCGCCGTCGTTGTGCTCGGCATTCGCGATGGCCGACTCCAGCGCTTTTTTGATGATGCCCGCAGCCTTTTTGGGTGTGAAGGCAAGAATGTTGAGCGCCTGATCAACGGGGCGACCCCGGACCAAATCAGCAACCAGACGACCCTTATCGGCAGAAAGTCGAACGCCACGAACGATTGAACGGGTTTCCATAACGGTTCCTTATTTCCTCGCGGCTTTCTTGTCTGCCGGGTGGCCCTTGAAGGTACGCGTCAAAGCGAACTCCCCCAACTTGTGGCCCACCATCTGGTCTGTCACGTAGACCGGGATGTGTTGCTTACCGTTGTGCACGGCAATGGTCAACCCAATGAAATCAGGCAGGATCGTTGAACGACGCGACCAAGTTTTAATGGGCTTCTTGTCTTTGATGGCGACCGCCTTGTCGACTTTGGCCATCAAGTGATGGTCGACAAACGGGCCTTTCTTGAGCGAGCGGGTCATTTGGCGGCCCCTTTACTTCTTGCGGCGCGAAACGATAAACGTCTGCGTACGCTTGTTGTTGCGAGTCCGATAACCCTTGGTCATCGTGTTCCATGGTGACACGGGCACTTGGCCTTCGCCAGTGCGCCCCTCGCCTCCGCCGTGCGGGTGATCCACCGGGTTCATCGCGACGCCACGAACCGTCGGACGGATACCCCTCCAGCGAATGGCGCCAGCCTTGCCGTACTGCCTCAGGCTGTGCTCTTCGTTCGAGACCTCACCGATCGTTGCGCGGCAATCAATGTGAATCCTGCGCACCTCACCCGAGCGCAGACGCACCTGAGCGTAAGTCCCTTCGCGTGCCAGCAATGTGCACGCCGTACCAGCAGAGCGCGCGATCTGGGCGCCTTTGCCCGGGAGCAACTCAATGCAGTGAATCACCGAGCCGACGGGAATGTTCCGAATGGGCAACGTGTTTCCTGCCTTGATTGGAGCCTCCGCTCCGCTCAACAAGGTCTGCCCAACCTCGAGGCCGCGGGGCGCAATGACATAGCGACGCTCGCCGTCCGCATAACAGACCAAAGCAATGTGCGCCGTACGATTTGGGTCGTACTCGATGCGCTCCACTTTCGCCGGAATTCCGTCCTTGTTTCGCACGAAATCGACCACCCGGTAATGGTGCTTGTGGCCACCACCCTTGTGACGAATCGTGATGTGCCCGTTGTTATTCCGGCCGGCGTGCTGGAACTGCGGCTCCAACAAGGACGCCTCAGGCTTGCCCTTGTGAAGATGCGAATGCACCACCTTCACGACGGCCCGACGCCCGGGCGATGTCGGCTTGACTTTGATAACGGCCATTACGCGGACTCCCCGGAGAAATTCAGTTCCTGCCCCGCCTTCAAGGAGACGTATGCCTTCTTGACATGATCACGGCGACCCATCGAACGACCAAACCGCTTGGCCTTGCCCTTTTGAAGAACCGTCTGAACTGACTCGACCTCCACTTTGAACATCAACTCAACAGCCGCCTTGATCTCGGGCTTCGTCGCATCGCGAAGCACCTGAAACAAGACCTGGTTGTGCTTGTCAGAAACCATGGTCGACTTCTCGCTGACGATCGGGGCAACCAAAATCTGCGCCAACCGGTCCTCGGCATATTTCGCGGTGGTCATGCCAGCATCTCCTTGAGTTGCTCAATAGCCGCCTTGGTGACCAAGACCCTTTTGAAGTGGACCAACGACAGCGGATCGGCATAGCGAGGCTCAACCACCAGCACGTTGGGCAGATTTCGCGAGGCAAGCAACAAGTTGTCATCCACCTGATCGGAGATCACCAACACCGAATCCAGCCCCATCGCCTTCAGTTTCGCAGCGAACACCTTGGTCTTCGGCGAGTCCACCGCGATCGAATCAATCACAGCAAGACGACCCTCTCGAGCCAACTGGGAGAAGATCGACGCCATTCCGGCGCGATACATCTTCTTGTTGATCTTTTGTGTGAAATTTTCATCCGGACTGTTCGGGAAGATCCGACCACCCCCGCGCCACAGCGGCGATGAAGACATACCAGCGCGAGCGCGCCCCGTACCCTTTTGACGCCACGGCTTCTTTGTCGAGTGCCGAACCTCAGCACGATCCATCTGGGCACGAGTACCCTGACGTGCATTGGCCTGAAATGCCACCACAACCTGGTGCACCAGCGCCTCGTTGTACTCACGGGCGAACAAGGTGTCAGGAGCTTCGACCACCGAGGTCGCCTGGCCTTGCGCATTGAGGAGCTCGAGTTGCATCAGTTGCCCCCCTTCTTGATCTTTACCTTGACGGCCGGACTGACAACAACATGCCCATTCTTCGAACCCGGCACAGCACCCCGAACGAGCAGCAATTGCCTTGCCTCGTCGATGCGGATGATGTCGAGGTTTTGGGTCGTCTTCGTCACGTCACCGCGATGCCCCGACATCTTCTTGCCAGGAAACACCCGGCCCGGATCCTGCGCCATCGAAATCGAACCCGGAACGTTGTGCGAACGACTGTTGCCGTGCGAAGCGCGCTGGGACTTGAAGTTGTGCCGCTTGATCGTCCCGGTGAAGCCCTTACCAATCGACGTGCCCTGCACGTCGACCTTCTGACCCACCGCGAATACTCCGGAAACGGTAATCTGAGCTCCGGGCGCAAGGGCGCCGGCGACATCAGCAGGGACGCGAAATTCCTTGAGAACCGCGCCCGCCTCAGCACCAGCCTTTGCCAAGTGACCAGCCTCTGGCTTTGTCACACGGGACGCCCTGCGGCTGCCGAACGCCACTTGAATTGCACTGTACCCGTCAGTTTGCACGGTCTTGATCTGGGTGACGCGATTGTTGGACACATCCAGCACCGTCACGGGAACGGCGTCGCCGTCGTCCGTGAAGATGCGCATCATGCCCACCTTGCGACCCAGCAACCCCAAGCGATTGCTCAGACTCATAATAGTTCTCCGGCCCGGATACTGTCAGGGCCTTTGTTACACATGCCCGACATCGATTGGCCGGGCTGACTGATTGGAGCTGATGCCGAAACATCAACTCTCATTTGGTCTAACAGTCTAGCACACCTGCCGCAACATTCAAGCAACAGATGCAAGTCAATCTTTACTGAAGCTTGATTTCCACATCGACACCAGCTGGCAGGTCCAGCTTCATCAGCGCATCGACCGTCTTGTCCGTGGGATCGACAATGTCCATCAACCGCTGATGGGTACGGATTTCGAATTGATCCCGCGACGTTTTGTTGACGTGGGGGGAACGCAGGATGTCAAACCGCTGCATGCGCGTGGGCAAAGGTACGGGACCTTTCACGATGGCGCCAGTACGCTTGGCGGTCTCCACGATTTCGAGCGCTGACTGATCGATCAACTTGTAATCGAAGGCCTTGAGACGAATGCGAATTTTTTGCTTCTGCATGACGATTCCTTAAAGAGCAATGACACCACTACGCTGGCGCTGGGCCGATGGTCGCGCTGAGCGCTCACACCTCACGGGCCCAAGGCAGGATTTGAAGAGACCCCCGGTTGGCCGCAGGATCGCGCACCACGCAGGGGAAAGGCTTCACTCGATGATTTTCGCCACGACGCCGGCGCCCACAGTGCGACCGCCTTCACGAATCGCAAAGCGCAGCCCCTCTTCCATGGCAATCGGATTGATCAGCTTGACCGTGATGCTCACGTTGTCGCCAGGCATCACCATCTC
>CAIVGK010000173.1 GCA_903905475.1 uncultured Burkholderiales bacterium
CTGGCGCAGCAAGAAGACCTACGAGGGGGCTGAGGAAGCCTGGGAGGCTGGACCCGGAGCCGCGTCTATTTTCGATGCGCCCGAACTCAAGCCGTTTCTGGATGTCGCACCCGCGCAGCCGAAGCCGTCGGCTTCCGCAGCGCCAGCAGCGCCTAGCGGCCGCAGCTCGGTACGAGATCAGGCAGACGCGATTCTTCGTAAGGGTAAGTGATGGCTACCGCTGACGAATACGCTGCGTGGATTGTCAAGAATCAAGACAAGCGCGGCACACCTGACTTCGAGACAGTCGCAAAGGCTTATGAGGAGGCTAGGGCAGCCGCCGCACCGCAGCGCGCGTCCACGATGGACATCGTCACTAGCGCGCCGTATAAGGCTGTGGCCGGCGCAGCCGACATCCTTTTGACAGCGCCGCAGAACATCGCCAACCTCGCAAAGATGGCGTATGGGACGGCTGCGACTGCAATGGGGCGCCCTGAACTCGCGCCCGAGGTTACACCACCTCGTCAACCTGTCGCGGAAGCACTTCAGCGCGTCGGGCTGATCCGCGAACCCCAAGGTCAAATGACGATGGGTCAGCGGATGCTGGACGTTGGCATCCAAGGTGCAACGGGAGCATTGCTTGGTGGCGCCCCGACTGTCGGGCGTGTTGTATCGACTGTGCCGGAACTAGCCAAGGCAGCGGGAGCAACGGCGACGATTGGTACTGCCGCAGGGCTCGCAGGCCAAGCTACCACTGAGGCGACCGGAAGCCCTCTCATGGGTGCCGCGGTGTCAATGGCAGTGCCTGGGTTAACCATCAACGCGGCTCAAGCGCGACAGTCTGCCCAGCGTGCCGAGCAGCAGCGCAATGCCGTGCGTGATCTCACGATTCGTCAGGCGCAGGAAGAAGGTTACCTGGTCACTCCGGGTAGCGTGACCCCCAAGGCTGGTAATGTGATGGTCGAGCGGTTGGGTGGCAAAACGCGCACTCAGCAAGAATTTGCCGTCCGCAACCAAGAAATAACGGACAAAGTCACTCGCCGCGCACTAGGCATCGCACCTACGGCGCCTCTTGAAAGAGGGCTGATGCGGCAAATCCGGGCAGACGAGTTTCAGAAAGGCTATGAGCCGATCAACCGTATCGGGATTGTTCGCACCGACGCAGACTTCGGCCAATCCCTCGATGATGTGCTGGCCGCGTACACGGGTCCGGGGCAATCTTTTCCTGGCGCGATTCCACAACCCGTTGTGAACCTCGTGCAAGGTTTTCGAGTGGGGCAGTTCGACTCCAAGGACGCGCTACAAGCCACCCGCACATTGCGAGCGCAGGCCGACGCGAACATCCGCAGCGGTGGTGACAACGCGGCCGTTGGGTTGGCACAACGTGCCATCAGCAACGCTATCGAAGACCAACTGGAGCGCACGCTTCAGCAGATTTCCGGCAAGAACGGCAAGGCACTGTTGGATCAATTTCGCGCGTCAAGGCAACGCATGGCGGTCAGCCACGCTGTCGAAAATGCCATTGTCGAAGGTGGTGGATCTGTCAACGCACGTCAACTTGCCAACGACTTACAGACACGGGGTCGGTACTTCTCCGGCGATCTCGATCTCATTGCCCGGTTCGCCAACATCTCTCGCCCTGTCATGGTCCAACCAGGAACTCAGGGCACACCGGGTGCGCAGACGCTACTTCAAACGGGTGCCGCGGGTCTGGGTGGTTTGGCGGGGTACGGCGTGGGTGGTGGCGCGGGAGCAGGACTCGGCGCCGCTGCTGGCGCGCTGTTTCCACAAGCCTTGTCCGCCGCGGCACGCGCGTACCTGCGCACACCATTCGCACAGAGCCGCGCTGTACCCACTTACGAGCGCCCGGGCGTCAACGCTTTGGCCGCTAGCAATGAAGAACTTTTGCGGGCTATGATGGCCGTGCCGACGTTCACGAATCAGCCCGCGCCTCCTCAGGAGTAACCATGCCCGCCCTTTCCATCCAGCCCCCGTTTCCGATCTTCACCGACATCGACGGTCAGCCGTTGGAGGATGGTTTCATCCTCATCGGCGCGGCCAACCTCGACCCGCAGGGCAACCCGATTGCCGTGTACTGGGACGAGGCGCTGCTGGTGCCTGCAACGCAGCCGATCCGCACGCTCGCGGGCTACCCGTCGCGCAGCGGCACGCCGGCCAGGCTCTACGTCAACTCGGACTACAGCATCCGCGTGCTGAACAAGAAC
>CAIVGK010000174.1 GCA_903905475.1 uncultured Burkholderiales bacterium
GTGTTGCGCAGGCCGCCCGTGAGCGAACGCATGGCCATCGATGAGTGCATCACCCAGGCGTTGGGCTCACTCGATGTGCTCATCGATGGCCCGATGGAGCGCGCCATGATGAAGATCCACGCCCGGCCGGCTCAGCCCAAGCCGGCGGCTCCGGCACGCCCCCCTACGCTGTCGGCGGTGGCCTCGGCGATGGCGAAGGGGCCCGAGCTGCCCGCAGGGGCACCCAGTTCCCCCGCGGCGGCCGGCCACCTCGCAACACCCCCGGCCGGCGACCGGCCAGACTGAATTCCGAGGAGACACCGTCATGCGCACGTTGGCCTTCATGGCCTGGCTGCTGATCACGCCACTGGCGTGTGATGTCAGCTTGGCAGCCACGATCTACCGCTGCGGGACGGTCGGCAACGAGTATTCGCAAACGCCCTGCCCCGACGGACAACGCCTGAAGGTGGACGACTCGCGCACCCCCGAGCAGCACATGCAGGCCCGCGTGCTGGCAACACACACCCGCGACCTGGGGCTCGCACTGGAGCGCGATCGCCTGGCCAAGGAGGCCGCCTTTCGCCCACCGCGGGCCGGCAACCTGAGTTCCAGCGTGACGCCGCAAACCGTCGAAAAGCCAGCCCGCGCCAAGGTGCACAAGCTCAAGAAGAAGCGTTCGGCTCGCGCCCCGGCCACCGTACCCGCGGTGCTGCGCACCGACCGGACTCAACCTGGCGCGCGGTAACCGCCGCTCAGGCGTCCTTTGCCGCAGCCTGCAGCCGCTGGTACTTCACCCACAGCGAGTCTTTGGACTCGACATGCTCCGGGTGGGTCGGGATGCAGTCCACGGGACACACCTGCACGCACTGCGGCTCATCGAAGTGGCCGACGCACTCGGTGCACTTGGCCGGGTTGATCTCGTAGATCTCGATGCCCATGAAGATGGCGTCGTTCGGGCACTCCGGCTCGCACACATCGCAGTTGATGCATTCGCTGGTGATCATCAGTGCCATGGGATCCTCGGCCTCGCTTCAGGTGTCAGGGCGCGTCACCCGAGACCTCAGGCGCTCGAGCACCGAGGGCGAGACAAACTTCGACACGTCACCGCCCAGCGTGGCGATCTCGCGCACGAAGGTGCCAGAGACAAACTGGTACTGGTCGCTGGGCGTGAGAAACACGGTTTCGACTTCGGGCATCAACTGGCGGTTCATGCCCGCCATCTGGAACTCGTACTCGAAGTCGCTGACGGCGCGCAGGCCGCGAACCACCACCTTGCCGCCGATGTCGACCACGAAATCGCGCAGCAGACCGCGAAAGGCGATCACCTCGACGTTGGGGTATTTGGCCGCGAGTTCCTGGGCGATCTCGAGCCGCTCGTCGATGGTGAACATCGTGCGCTTGTGGTGCCCGGCGGCCACCGCCACCACCAGCCGCTCGAACAGCCGGCTGGCCCGGCGCATCAGGTCCTCGTGGCCCAGCGTCATCGGATCGAAGGTGCCAGGGTAGATGGCAGTGAGCTTGGTCACGGAAGTCATCGGGTTCTCCCTAGCTTTCGGGTTGGGGCTCAGTGTAGCCCTCGCCTTTGAGCATCAGCAGATGCGCGTGGACATGGCCGGCACGCACGTGCCGGTGCAGTTTCAAACCGAAGGGCGCCAGCGTTTCGTCGGTCTGCGCGCTGGCGGCTTCGAGGTAGATGAACCCGTCGGGCACCAGCAGCCGCGTGGCCGCGCGCAAGGCGGGTTCGAGCAAGCTGCTGTCGAACGGCGGGTCGATGAAGACCAGCTCGAACGATTTCGCCGGGCTGCGCCCCATCCACGACAGCGCATCGGCGGCTTCGACGCGCAGCGCATCCGCCTTCAATCGCAGTTTCGACTCGACCAGGCTGCGCACCTGCCGGTGCTCGCGCTCGAGCAGAGTCACCGAACTCGCGCCGCGCGATGCCGCCTCGAAGCCCAGCGCACCGCTGCCAGCGAAGGCATCCAGGCAACGCCAGCCGCTCAGGTCGGCCCCCAGCCAGTTGAACACCGTCTCGCGCACCCGGTCGGGCGTCGGGCGCAGGCCGGGCATCAGAGCCACCGGCAACTTGCTGCGCTTCCACGCGCCACCGATGATGCGCACCTCGCGCGGCAGCGCCGCATCGGGTGTGGCCGCTGACTTCTTGGCCGCGGTCTTGCGTTGTGGGGGCTCGGCGAAGGCGCGGCTGCCGAAGCGTGGGGCGTCTTTGGTCTTCACAGGCGAACCGCAATGCCGTCGCGCGCCATCAGCGCCTTGGCCTGGCCCACCGTGAACTCGCCGTAGTGAAAGATGCTGGCCGCCAGCACGGCATCGGCCCCGCCGATGCGTATGCCTTCGGACAGGTGCTCGAGCATGCCCACACCGCCCGAGGCGATCACCGGCACGCTGACCGCGTCGCTCACCGAGCGCGTGAGCTTCAGGTCGAAGCCGACCTTGGTGCCGTCGCGGTCCATGCTGGTCAGCAAGATCTCGCCCGCGCCGTGCGCGGTCATCTGCTGCGCCCAAGCCACCGCGTCGAGGCCGGTGTTCTTGCGCCCGCCGTGGGTGTAGACGTCCCAGCCTTCGCCACGTGCGGCCAAGTCGTCGCCGACGCGGCGCTTGGCATCGATCGCCACCACGATGCACTGCGCGCCGTAGCGCTGGGAGGCGTCGCGGATGAGCTGTGGGTGGGCCACCGCCGCCGAATTGAAGCTGACCTTGTCGGCCCCGGCGTTGAGCAGCCGGCGCACGTCTTCGACGCTGCGCACGCCGCCGCCCACCGTCAGCGGAATGAACACCTGCGAGGCCACCGCTTCGATGATGTGCAAGATCAGGTCGCGCCCATCGCTGGTGGCGGTGATGTCGAGAAAGGTCAGCTCGTCAGCGCCTTGATCGTTGTAGCGCGCGGCGATCTCCACCGGATCGCCCGCGTCACGCAACTCGACGAAATTGACGCCCTTGACCACGCGGCCGCCGGTCACGTCGAGGCAGGGAATGATTCTCTTGGCAAGCATGGGTGGGGTCGCCGGCTGCGGTGGCAGGGCGTCAGGACGGAAAAAAAGAGCGGCGATCAGAGATGGCCGTTGAGAACGTCAGCTCGCGCTTGCGCCACGGCGAAGTCGAGATCGCCGGAGTAGATGGCGCGGCCGCAGATGACGCCATCGACGCCTTCGGACTGCACCGCGCACAGCCGCTCGATGTCGGCAATGTTGCTCAGGCCGCCCGAGGCGATCACCGGAATGGTCAGTGCCTGCGCCAGCTTGACGGTGGCTTCGATGTTGATGCCACTGAGCATGCCGTCGCGCCCGATGTCGGTGTAGATCACGCCTTCGACGCCGTAATCCTCGAACTTCTTGGCCAGATCGACCACCTCGTGGCCGGTCAGCTTGCTCCAGCCATCGGTGGCCACCTTGCCGTCCTTGGCATCGAGGCCAACGATGATGTGGCCGCCAAACGCGCTGCACGCATCGCGCAAAAAGCCCGGGTTCTTGACCGCTGCGGTGCCGATGATGATGAAGCTCAGGCCGTCGTCGAGGTAGCGCTCGATGGTGTCGAGGTCGCGAATACCGCCGCCGAGTTGCACCGGGATTTCATCGCCCACCTCGGCCAGGATGGCCTTGATCGCAGGCTCGTTGACCGGCTTGCCGGCAAACGCGCCGTTCAGGTCGACAAGGTGCAGCCGGCGCGCGCCCGCGTCGACCCAGCGTCGGGCCATGGCGGCAGGGTCTTCGCCGAAGGTGGTCGAGTCGTTCATGTCGCCTTGCTTGAGGCGCACGCACATACCGTCTTTGAGGTCGATCGCAGGAATCAGCAGCATGGCCGGGACGAACAGTTGAAAAGTGAAGGCCCGCTCAATGAGTCGGGGTCGGAAACGAGCATCGGACGGGGGTGACGCATCAACATCGCCGTGCTCACGGTTTCCAGCCCAGAAAGTTGCGGTACACGGTCAGCCCGTGAATCGCGCTTTTTTCAGGGTGGAACTGGGTCGCAAAAATGTTATCCCGCGCCACGGCCGAGGTAAAGCGCTGGCCGTAGTCGGTTTCACCCACGCTGTGCGTTGCATCCATCGGGCGGGCATAAAAACTGTGCACGAAGTAAAAGCTCGCGCCATCGGGAACATCGGCCCACAGCGGGTGGGCGCGCACCTGGTGCACCTGATTCCAGCCCATCTGCGGCACCTTGTAGCGGCTGCCGTCAGGCTGCAACTGGCCTTCGAGCTGGAAGCGGATCACCCCGCCCGGGATCAGATTCAGCCCCGGCGTGCCGGTGTCGGGCGGGCCTTCTTCGCTGTGCGACAGCAGCATTTGCATGCCCACGCACACGCCGAGCAGCGGCTTGTGCGCCGCCGCATGCAGCACAGCCGGCAGCAGACCGGAGTCATGCAGCTCGCGCATGCAATCGGGCATGGCGCCCTGTCCGGGCAGCACGATGCGCTCGGCAGCCATCACCGCATCCGGGTCGGACGTGACGACCACGTCGTAGCCCGAGCCTTGCGCCACGTGCATCACCGCCTGCGACACCGAGCGCAGATTGCCCATGCCGTAATCGACCACGGCCACCGTTTGGCTCACAGGCTGCCCTTGGTCGAGGGAATGGTGCTGCCCATGCGCGGATCGATCTCGATCGCAAAGCGCAGCGCGCGCGCGAACGCCTTGAACACCGTCTCGCACTGGTGGTGGGCGTTGCTGCCGCGCAGGTTGTCGATGTGCAGCGTGACGCCCGCGTGGTTGACGAAGCCATGAAAGAACTCGTAGACCAGCTGGGTGTCCAGCTCACCGAGCATGCCGCTGGTGAACGGTACTTCCATCGTGAGCCCGGGCCGGCCGGAAAAATCGATCACCACGCGCGACAGCGCCTCGTCGAGCGGCACGTAGGCGTGGCCGTAGCGGCGCAGCCCACGCTTGTCGCCCAGCGCCTTGGCCACCGCCTGGCCCAGGGTGATGCCGATGTCTTCGACCGTGTGGTGGCCGTCGATGTGCAA
>CAIVGK010000175.1 GCA_903905475.1 uncultured Burkholderiales bacterium
CAGTGATCGCCCGCGCAACCTGCTCGAGGCCATGCTGATCGCCAGCAACGAGCCCGACTCGGGCATCACCGACGAGACGATCTTTGCCAACGTCATCACCTTGCTGATGGCCGGCGAAGACACCACCGCGCACTCGTTGTCGTGGACGATGTACTTCCTGTCGGCCGAACCGGCGCTGCAAGCGAGCTTGCACGACGAAGCGGCCGCGTGGATGGGCGACGCCTTGGTGTGCCCGCAGTTGGACGACGTCAAGCGGCTCGATGCCTTCGAGGCGCTGGCCACCGAGGCCACGCGGCTCAAGCCCATCGTGCCGCTGTTTTTCACCGAAGCGCTCACCGACAAGGTGCTCGGTGGCGTGGCGGTGCCGGCCGGCACGCCGGTGTTTTTCGTGACGCGAGCGGCCATGCTCGACGAACAGCACTTCGGCCAGGCCAGCACCTACCTGCCCGAGCGCTGGTCCGACGATCGCCACGCGGCGCTGGCGCATGACAGCCGCGCCTATGTGCAGTTTGGCGCCGGCCCACGGGTGTGCCCGGGGCGCCAGCTCGCCGGCGTCGAGATGCGGCTGGTGCTGTCGATGCTGTGTCGCAACTTCACGATGGAACTCGCCACCGAGCGCGAATCGATCAGGGAAGTGATGGCCTTCACCATGATGCCCAGCGCGATGCCGGTGCGACTGCGCTCGCGTCACACCCACTGACGCCGTCTTCGAAAAAAATAGGTAAAACATGTTTTCTATTTCTTGTGCATAACGTGCCAAGATCATCGACCCGCAATGTTGCGATCTTGTTGCCCCCCTTTCTTTCGCCGAATGCGCACTGAAGTACCCATGAACGAATCTGGCGGGAATCCGCGGTGAGCCGCTGGCTCAAGGTCGGGGTTTGGCTGTCGGTCTGCGCGCTGGTGGCGCTGGTGGTCTTCGGTGCGGGCCGATGGTGGGGATCACTCGAACAGCCATTGCCGCCCGGCATGGTCAGAATCCCCGGCGGCGAATTCACGATGGGCGCCGCCGACGAATACGCCTGGCCCGAGGAGCGACCGGCGCACCGGGTGCGAATCACCGAGTTCGCGCTGGACGAAACGGAAGTGACGAACCAAGCCTTCGCCAAGTTTGTCAAAGCAACCGGGTATCAAACCGCGGACGAGCGCACGCCGGATCTGAGCGAGTTCCTGGGTTCCGCAACGGTGCAACTGGATCCTCAGATGCTGGCCCGCCTCTCGCAGGCCGGCGGCATGGTGTTCAAGATGCCCGAAGGTCCGACCGACCTGAGCGATCCGTCCCAGTGGTGGGAGTGGGTTCCCGGCGCGCAGTGGCGGCATCCCCAAGGGCCGGCGTCGACGATCGAAGGCCGCGACCAGCATCCGGTTTTGCAGGTGTCTTGGGATGACGCCACCGCGTTTTGCCGCTGGCAGGGCAAGCGCCTGCCCACCGAAGCCGAATGGGAGCGCGCGGCGCGCGGCGGGCTCGACGGCCATTCCTTCGTCTGGGGCGATACCCAACCGAACGAGACGCACGCGCTGGCCAACATCTGGCAGGGGATGTTCCCGAGCCGCAACACCGAGGCCGATGGTTTTGGCTCGACGGCGCCGGTGAAATCGTTCCAGCCGAACGCCTACGGCTTGCATGACATGGCCGGCAACGCCTGGGAATGGACCGCCGACTGGTACGACCGCCGGGCCTACCAGCGGCTCAAGACGGCAGACCCACAGCAAGACCCCACGGGCCCGCCCGGCCCGGTGGGGCCCGAGTCCCGGCGCACTCAGCGCGGCGGCTCGTTCATGTGTCACGAGTCGTATTGCGCTCGCTATCGACCCAGCAGCCGCCAAGGTGCGCCGTCCGACATCGGCACCTCCCATTCCGGGTTCCGCTGCGCCCAGTCGTTGCGTTGACCCGCTCCGCACCCCCTCGAGGAACAAAAATGCCCCGCAAGATGGATCTGATGGCCCACCACGTGGGTGGGTGGGGCCGCCGGATGGGCTGGCTCGCAGCGCTGCTGGCGCTGGCCACAAGCGGCTGCAACTTCGGTTCGGCCTCGAACGATGGCCCGCAGCCGCCGAACATTCTTTTCTTCGTCATGGACGACGTCGGCATCGATCAGATGCGCGCGTTCGGCTACGGCGGCGGCGTCCTGGAGGTGCCCCAAACGCCCGTCATCGACGCGCTGGCCAGCGGTGGCGTGAAGTTCCGCAACACCTGGGCGATGCCCGAGTGCTCGCCCAGCCGCGCCATGTTTTTCAATGGCCGCTACCCGATCCGCACCGGCATCACCAACGCGATCACGTCGTCGGACCTGGCGAACTCGCAGATGTCGCCATACGAGTCCACCACGCCCACCCTCCTGAAGGCTGCGGGCTACGTCAGCGGCATCTTTGGCAAGACGCACTTCGCCGGCTCGGCATTGAATCCGGGCAACAACCCCTACGGCGCGACGGCGCAGTTCCAGCTCGGCTGGGATCAATTCAGCGGCTGGGGCGACGGCGCGCCCAACCCGATCGACACCACGGCCGGTGGCGTCGCAGCCGCGGGCACCTATCAATGCGGCTATGTCCCGGGCGCCGCCAGCCCGAACGGCGCCGATGACGGCGCTTGCTACACCGTCGACAACCAGTGCAGCACGTTGAGCAACGACGTCGACGCGCCGGGCAGAACCTGCCTGGAACGCGGCGGCATCTTCGTGCCCCACGCCAGCTGCACCTCCCCACGCCCAGCCAACTTGGACTTCACCGTCCAGAACGGCTACTACGTCAGCGAGCTGCTCTACAACAACCCGAACGGCCAGGCGAGCGCCGTGCGACCCGACGACCCGTCGGGCAAGGCACGTGGCTATCGCACGACGATCGAGGCGAATCTGGCCATCGACTGGATCAAGTCCCGCCCGACGAACAAGCCCTGGATGGCGACCGTCAGCTTTTCATCGGCTCATTCCCCGTACCAGCCGCCGCCGACATCGCTGTTGCCCACCGGCACCCCGGCGTTCGCGGGAACCGACTGCACCAGCGTGCCCGAGGTTCGCACCTTGATGACACAGATGATCGAGTCGATGGACCAGGAGATCGGCCGCGTGCTGGTCGACAGTGGCATCGCCACGCGCAACCCCGATGGTTCCATCGCCTACGACCCGGCCCGATCGAACACGATGGTCGTCCTCGTGGGTGACAACGGCAGCTACACCTTCACGGTGAAGGCGCCATTCGACCCGCTGCACGCCAAGGCCTTCGTGAACCAGACAGGCGTGTGGGTGCCGCTGCTGGTGGCCGGACCGATGGTCGCGCAGCCCGGGCGCAGCGTCGATGCGATGGTCAACGTCGCCGACCTGTTCGAGCTGTTCGGCGAGATCGCCGGCCTCCAGGTCCACGAGGCCGTCCCCGCGGCACGGGCGCTCGACTCGGTCTCGATGCTGCCCTACCTGACGAACCCCAGCGCGCTGCCGATCCGCGAGGTCAACTTCACCACCAGCGCCTACAACAAGCGGGCGACCACCACGGTCCAGGCACCCTGCGTGATCGAGA
>CAIVGK010000176.1 GCA_903905475.1 uncultured Burkholderiales bacterium
GCGGCCATCGATGCGCGGGCGCACGAACCAGTTGCCGTAGCGCAGCGCCCAGGCCACGGTCGAGGCGGTCCAGGCCAGCACCGCCAGCAGCGTGAACGGCGTGCCGAGCGCCGGCCACAGCGCGGCCACGATGCGCAGCAGTACCGCGGCTTGCAGCAGCCAGTACAGCGCCCACGCGATGTTGTCGACGGCGAGAGAGCGCCCGCTGTGGCCGCTGCTCACGCGCGTGGCCATCGCCAGCAGCGTGGCGCCCAGGTAACCCATGGTCAGCGCGTGCGTGGGTGCCAGGCCCAGCGAGTGCACGCCCGCGCTCAGCGCCATCAGCGCGTGTGACACGCCCGCCAGCGTCAACGCCAGGCCCAGCCACACGAAGCCGCCGTGCAGCATGGCCAGCATGCGAATCTTCAAGCTGCGCACCGCGCCCCAACGCGAAGCCAGCCACAGCAGCACGACACCCGCGGGCAACTCGATGGCCACCTGCGTCCAGCGCAGCGGCGCGCCCAGCGGGCCCCAGAGCAGCGCGGCCAGCGCGCCGAGCGCCTCGAAGCACAGCACCGACACCATCAGCCACAGCATCCACATCGGCCGCCAGGCATCGAGCCGGGGCAACGCGCTGGCGCTGAAAAACGGAATCATGCGGTGCGACACGGTGGCGAACGAGGTGGCCACGAAGCCCCACAGCGCCACCTGCGTGGCCGCGCGCAAGACGACGAGCGACCCGCTGGCCAGCGCGCCGGCGGCCACCCACATCGTCAGTGCGCCCACCACGCAGGCCAGCGCGACCACGCCGGCGTGCACGCGGTCGGGCATGCGACTGGTGCGCACGAGGCGGGCGAAGTGCCAGCACAGCGCGCTCCAGCCGCCGGCCACCCCGGCCATGCCGGCAGCGGCCAGGTTCGCGCTCAGGTGTAAGCCCGCCAGCACGGCGCACCAGCCGAGCAGCATGGCCAGCAGCGGCGCGAGCAGGCTGCGCGCAGGCACCGCCGGCTGGTCGAGCCACTTCGGCCCGGCCGTGAACAGGAAGCCGGTGATGAACAGCGGCGTGCAGCCCAGCGTCATCAGCAGCGCGTGCGCCGCCGGCGGCGTGAGCGCCCAGGCCGGCGAGTACCCCGCCGCACGACCCAGCAGCACCGCGCTCCACCACAGCGCGCTGAGCGCCAGCATCAGCGCCGCGCAGAAAAAGCCCAGCCGGTGTGGCGCATCGAGCAAACAGCGCCACCGCCAGCGCAGGTCCACGCCCTCACGCGGACTGTCTGGCGCCGACACCACCACTTGCAATGGAATGACTTTCATGCGGGCTCGACCGGCGGCGCGCAGCCGTCCAGAGCCGGCTGCGCGGTGAGCAAGCGCTCGATCAACTCGCGCACGCTGACGATGCGATCGCCGAACGGCAAGGCGCCGACGCCGCGAAAGAACAGCCCCTTCTTCTCGTCGCCGCGCAAGGCCGCGCCAAGCTGCGTGTCGATGCAGAACTGGCCCCAGCCGGCGCGCCCGTCGCGCAGCCCGCACTGGATCAGGCAATCGAACGCGAGCGTGCAGCGCGGCTTGACGTGCGCGACCTCCTGCAGCCGCGGCTCGACCTCGAGGTAGCTTTTCAGCCAGTGCGTGGCCACCGCGCGCGCCGGCAGGCCGGCACCGCTGATGAACTCGACCATGTCCTCGTCACGCGCTTGCGTGAGCACGCGCTTGTAGGCATCGGACGCGTCGCACTCGTGGGTGGCCACGAAGGGCGTGCCCAGTTGCACCGCCGCCGCACCCAGCGCTTGCACGCGCGCGATGTCGGCGTGGCTGCGGATGCCGCCGGCGGCGATCAGCGGGATCTCGCGCTCGATGCCCGACTCGCGAAGAAAGGCCAGCACCTGCGGGATCACGTTCTCGAATTCGAAGCGCGGGTCGTGGAGCTCCTCGAGCTTGGCCGCGCCGAGGTGGCCACCGGCCAGGCCGGGGTGTTCGATCACGATCGCATCGGGCAGGCGGTTCTTGCGCATCCACTTGCGCACCAGCAACTGCACGCCGCGCGCGTCGGACAAGATGGGCACGAGCAGCGCATTCGGGTGGTCTTGTGCCATGTCGGGCAGGTCGAGCGGCAAGCCCGCACCGACCACCACCGCGTCGATGCCGCACTCGAGCGCGAGCTTCACCGACGGGCCGTATTCGCTGACCGCGCGCATCACGTTGATGGCCAGCAGCCCGCGCCCGCCCGCCAGCACGCGCGCCGCGCGGACCTCACGCTCCAGCGCTTCGAGGTTGGCCGCGTTGATGGCCTCCTTGGCGGCGAGCGTGGCGGGCTTGCCCGGGGCCAGCCCGCGGGTTCGCTCCATGAGGTCGGGGTGCAGCCGGCGCAGATCGACCGACGAGATGGTGCCCACACCGCCGAGTGCTGCCACGCTGCCGGCCAGCCGGTGCGCCGACACGCCCACGCCCATGCCGCCTTGCACGATGGGCAGCAGCGTGCGCCCGCCCAGGTGCAGCGGCGCGAGGCCGCCGGGTGCGAGCAGGCTCATCAGGTCCACGGGAATGTCGGCGTCGGGCATGGATAGGAATGGGGAAGGCGGCGCGACGCGCTGGCCCTTCAGTGGCATGGTCCGGCCCTCCTACTGCACCAAGGGCGTGTCCGCCGTGTCCAGATCGACGCCTTCGACCACCGCCTGGCCGGCCAGCCATTGCAAGCACTGGCGCAACGCCGTCACCCAGGCCTGCTGACGCAGCGCCATCTCGACGGCGCCACGCACCGCGTCGAAGGCCTGCGGCACGCCGCCCTCGCGCTCGAGCACCTCGACCACGTGCAGCCCGAAGCGGCTGTGCACCAGCCGCGGCAGCACGCCGACCTCGACGTGGCCGAACAGCTCGCGCGCGAATTCGCTGGCGCAGTCGGCCGGGTTGAGCCAGCCGAGGTCGCCCCCCAACTCGCCGCTGGGGCAGTTCGAGAACTGGCGTGCCGACGGGCCAAAACCGTCGGCGGCGTTGTCATCGTGGGCGCGCACATCGAGCAGGCAGGCCTCGGCGCGGTTGCGCAGGACCACCACGTCCATGCCCGGCGTCACGGCAAACAGGATGTGGCGCACGCGCACGCGCTCGCCGCTGCGGTAGCGGGTGGGATGGGCGGCGAAGTAGCGCTGGCAGGCCTCCTCCGAGGGCTCGGGCAGTTGCAACTCTTGCTCGAGCCACAAGTCGATGGCCTGCGACGCTGGCTCGCTGATCACCCCGTCGGCGGGGGCTTGGTCGGCGGCGTCGAGCAGCCCGGCGCGCATCGCCGCCTGGCGCAGCAACTCGGTGCACGCGCGCTGACGCAGGTCTTCGGCGTTGAGGTGCTGGTGACGCGGGTTCAGCTCGACGCCGTTGACGCATGCGTGCGAAACCGTGGCCACCTCGGGGACGGAGAAGTCGATCGATGCGCTCAACATGGGATGGCCTTTTTTCACACGCCGGCGCCAGGCTGGCGCGGCTCGTTGTGACCCACCGGCACGTTCAGGCGCCGGCTGCGCACGATCTGCTGCGGTCGAAACAGGAAGCTCACCGTGGCGAAGCCGCTCCACACGTGCACCAGCCGGCTGAACGGGAACAGCAAGAAGATCGTCATGCCCAGGATCAGGTGGGCGAGGTACGGCCACTCGAGCGCGAGCAGCCCGTCGGCATTCGGCTGGAAAGTGACGATGTGCTGCGCCCAGTCGCCCAGCACCCGCATCGCGCTGGCATCCGAGTGGTGGAACGACAACGGCAGCGTGATCAGCCCGATCACCAGCTGCACCCACAGGATCAGCAAGATCGCGATGTCGGTGCGGTGGCTGGTCAGGCGGATGCGCGGGTCGAACAAACGCCGGTACAGCAGCAAGCTCAGCCCGATGAAGCACAGCACGCCGGCCGCGCCGCCCGAGTAGATCGCCATGCGCTGCTTGTCGGGCGCGCTGATGAACGGCTCGTACAGCCAGTGCGGCGTGAGCAGCCCCACGAAGTGCCCGAAGAACAAGAACAAGATGCCGATGTGGAACAGGTTGCTGCCCCAGCGCAGCGTGCCGGTGCGCAGCAGCTGCGACGAATCGCTCTTCCAGGTGTACGGGTCGCGATCGAAGCGCGCCAGGCTGCCCATCAGGAACACCGCCAGGCAGATGTACGGGTAGGTGTTGAAAAAGAAGTTGTGCAAGCCGGACAGCGTGGTGTTCATGGAGCCGCTCCTTGTGGGTCGATGCGTGCGCCCTGGCGCATCACGTGGATCGGTTGGGGCTGGCCGGGGCGGGCCTGGCCTTGCGTGGAGCAGCCGTCGAACACCACCGGCTCGGCCCAGCTCTCGTCGAGCCCGGGTTCGGGCGCCGGTGCCAGCGGCTTGGCGGTCTCGCCCGCGAGCTCGATGAGCGCGCCCAGCACGCTGGCGTAGGCGCTGTCGCGTTGCTGCAGCGCGCCGAAGATGGCGTTGAAGATGTGGCCCATCTCGGCCAGAAAGGCGCGCGCCTCGCCGGGCGGCTGCGTGGACACGAACTCGAGCACCGCCGGCAGGTAGTCGGGCAGCTCGCCTTCGGCCAGGATCAATCCAGCCGCCTCGTAGGTCTGGCCCAGATCGATGAGCGCCGGGCCGCGATCACGCGAATCGCCGTGCACATGCTCGAACAGGTGCAGCGAGGTCGCGCGGCCGCGGTCGAACAACTCGACGTAGGCCGCTTCGGCCGCGAGCGGCTCGGCGCTGTGCAGCGAGTCCATCAGGCGATCGAGCTCGGCGCGCCGCTCGGCCGACACGGCCTGCTCGGCGTGCAGCAGCTGGCCCATCTCGCGCAGGTGCTCGCGCAGCCGGGCGTCGGGGTAGCCCAGCAGGGCGGCGAGCACGCGCAGGCTGCGGCCCATGGGCCGTGGGGCGTTCAGTCCCAGCATGGTCAGATCTCCGCCTTGATGGGGATGGTGCGTTTCTTCTCGCTGCCGAACAGGCTGGTCTCGCCCGTACCGTCCGAGCAGCCGTTGCCGAAACTGAAGCCGCAGCCGCCGCGCACGTTGAAGGTGTTCTCGGCGTACTCGCGGTGCGTGCTCGGGATCACGAAGCGGTCCTCGTAGTTGGCGATCGCCATCACGTGGTACATCTCCTCGACCTCGGCCTGGCTGATGCCCACCTGGTCGAGCACCGCCTGATTGACGCGTCCGTCGACATGCTTTTCGCGCTGGAAGGCGCGCATGGCCAGCATGCGTTCGAGCGCGCGCACCACCGGTGCGGTGTCGCCCGCGGTCAGCAAGTTGGCCAGGTACTTGACCGGGATGCGCAGCTGGTTGACGTCGGGGATCTCGCCATTGACGCCCACGTGGCCGGCGTTGGCCGCCGCGCTGATCGGCGACAGCGGCGGCACGTACCAGACCATGGGCAGGGTGCGGTACTCGGGGTGCAGCGGCAGCGCGACCTTCCACTGCACGGCCATCTTGTAGACCGGGCTGTTGCGCGCGGCGGTCATCCACTGATCGGGGATGCCGTCGAGCTGCGCCTGCGCGATCACGGCCGGATCGAACGGATCGAGGAACACGCCGAGCTGCGCCTCGTACAGGTCGCGGTCGTGCTCGACGCTGGCTGCTGCTTCGATGCGGTCGGCGTCATACAGCAGCACGCCGAGGTAGCGGATGCGGCCCACGCAGGTCTCGGAGCACACCGTGGGCTGGCCCGCTTCGATGCGCGGGTAGCAAAAGATGCACTTCTCGGCCTTGCCGCTTTTCCAGTTGTAGTAAATCTTCTTGTACGGGCAGCCCGACACGCACATGCGCCAGCCGCGGCACTTGTCCTGGTCGATCAGCACGATGCCGTCTTCCTCGCGCTTGTAGATCGAGCCCGACGGGCAGCTGGCCACGCACGCCGGATTCAGGCAGTGCTCGCACAGGCGCGGCAGGTACATCATGAAGGTGTTCTCGAACTGGCCGAGCATGTCCTTTTGCACCTGCTCGAAGCCGTCGAGGTTCTTGTCCTTGCTGCGCTTGGCGAATTCGCCGCCGAGGATTTCCTCCCAGTTCGGGCCCCACACGATCTTGTCCATCTGCTGCCCGGTGATCAGGCTGCGCGGCCGTGCGGTCGGCGCGGCCTTCATCTCGGGGGCCGATTGCAGGTGCTGGTAGTCGAAGGTGAACGGCTCGTAGTAGTCGTCGATCTCGGGCAGGTTGGGGTTGGCGAAGATGCGCATGAGCAGCTTCCACTTCGCGCCCTGGCGCGGCTCGATGGTGCCGTTGGCCTTGCGCACCCAGCCGCCGTTCCACTTGTCCTGGTTTTCCCATTCCTTCGGGTAGCCGATGCCGGGCTTGGTCTCGACGTTGTTGAACCAGGCGTACTCCATGCCGGGACGGCTGGTCCACACGTTCTTGCAGGTCACCGAACAGGTGTGGCAACCGATGCACTTGTCGAGATTGAGCACCATGCCGATTTGCGCGCGGATCTTCATGCTGCCTCCTGCCGGGTCGTCCCAAGGCAGATCACAGCCCCCTCGGGGGGTTGCGAGCGAATGTGAGCTTGGGATTTCATGCCGCCTCTCCTTGCGCCTGGACGGGCACGATCCGTTCGTGGGCCACCGGCGTGTCGAGCCAGTCGACCTTGTTCATCTTGCGCACCACGACGAACTCGTCGCGGTTGGTGCCGATGGTTCCGTAGTAGTTGAAGCCGTAGCTGAACTGCGCGTAGCCGCCGATCATGTGAGTCGGCTTGAGCACGATGCGCGTGACCGAGTTGTGGATGCCGCCGCGTGCGCCGGTGATCTCCGAGCCCGGCGTGTTCACGATCTTTTCCTGGGCGTGATACATCATCACCATGCCCGGCTTGACGCGCTGGCTGACCACCGCGCGCGCCGCGATCGCACCGTTCAGGTTGAACAACTCGATCCAGTCGTTGTCGACGATGCCCACCTGTTTGGCGTCGTCCTCGCTGAGCCACACGCAAGGCCCGCCACGGCTGAGCGTGAGCATCAGCAAGTTGTCGGTGTAGGTGCTGTGGATGCCCCACTTCTGGTGCGGCGTGATGAAGTTCAGTGCGATCTCGGGGTGGCCGTTGGGCTTGATGCCCTGGATGCCCGCGGTGGTCTTCAGGTCGACCGGTGGGCGGTAGCTGGTGAAGCCTTCGCCGAACGCGATCATCCATGGGTGGTCCATGTAGAACTGCTGACGCCCGGTCAGCGTGCGCCACGGGATCATCTCGTGCACGTTGGTGTAGCCGGCGTTGTACGAGACCGTCTCGCTCTCGATGCCGCTCCAGGTGGGCGAGCTGATGATCTTGCGCGGCTGGGCCTGCACGTCGCGAAAGCGGATCTTCTCGTCCTCGCGGTGGATCGCCAGGTGGGTGTGGTCAAGCCCGGTCTGCTTGCCCAGCGCTTGCCAGGCCTTCACGGCGACGTGGCCGTTGGTCTCGGGGGCGAGCTGCAAGATCACCTCGCACGCATCGATGTCGGACTCGATCTTCGGCATGCCGCGGGTCACGCCCTCGGCGGTGACCAGCCCGCTCAACTCGCCGAGCTGCCTGACCTCGGTCTGCGTGTTCCAGGCGATTCCCTTGCCGCCGTTGCCGATCTTGTTCATCAGCGGGCCCAGCGCGGTGAAGCGCTTGTAGACGTTCGGGTAGTCGCGCTCGACGACTTGCATGTGGGGCGCGGTCTTGCCGGGGATCAGCTCGCACTCGCCGCGCGCCCAGTCCTTGACCTCGAACGGCTGCGCCAGCTCCGACGGGCTGTCGTGCATCAGCGGCGTGAGCACCAGCTCGCGCTCGACGCCCAGATGGCCGACACACACCTCGCTGAACTTCTTCGCAAAGCCCTTGTAGATGTCCCAGTCGCTGCGTGCCTGCCAGGCCGGGTCCACCGCGGTGGACAGCGGGTGGATGAACGGGTGCATGTCGCTGGTGTTGAGGTCGTTCTTCTCGTACCAGGTGGCCGTGGGCAGCACGATGTCGCTGTACAGGCAGGTCGTGCTCATGCGGAAGTCGAGCGTGACCAGCAAGTCGAGCTTGCCCTCGGGGGCCTGCTCGTGCCACACCACTTCGGTGGGTTTGGCTTCCTGCTCGCCGAGGTCCTTGCCCTGCACGCCGTTGCTCGTGCCCAGCAGGTGCTTGAGGAAGTACTCATGGCCCTTGCCGCTCGAGCCCAGGATGTTCGAGCGCCACACGAACATGTTGCGCGGCCAGTTGTCGGGGTGGTCGGGGTCGGTGCAGCTCAGCTTGAGCGTGCCGTCCTGAAGCGCCTTGACGGCGTATTCCTTCGGGTCCACGCCTTGCGCGGCGGCATCGCGCACCACGTGCATCGGATTGGTCTGCAGCTGTGGGGCCGACGGCAGCCAGCCCATGCGCTCGGCGCGCACGTTGTAGTCGATCATGCTGCCGCCATACAGCGCCTTGTCGGCCAGCGGCGAGAGCACTTCTTCCATGCCCAGCTTCTCGTAGCGCCACTGATCGGTGTGGGCGTAGAAGAAGCTGGTGCTGTTCATCTGGCGCGGTGGACGGATCCAGTCCAGCGCAAAGGCCAGCGGCGTCCAGCCGGTTTGCGGGCGCAGCTTTTCCTGGCCCACGTAGTGCGCCCAGCCACCACCCGACTGGCCGATGCAGCCGCACATCATCAGCATGTTGATGACGCCGCGGTAGTTCATGTCGCTGTGGTACCAGTGGTTCATCGCCGCGCCGATGATCACCATCGACTTGCCGTGCGTCTTGTGCGCGTTCTCGGCGAACTGGCGCGCCACGGTGATGAGCTGCTCGCGCGGCGTGCCGGTGATCTTTTCCTGCCAGGCCGGCGTGTAGGGCGTGTCCTCGTCGAAGTTGGCCGCGGCCAGCTCGCCGCTCAAGCCACGCGCGACGCCGTAGTTGGCCACCTGCAAATCGAACACCGTGGCCACCAGCACCTCGCGGTGCTCGCCGGCCTTGCCCAGCGCGATGCGCCGCACCGGCACCGTGCGCACCAGCACATCGGTTTGCTTGTTGCTGGGGAAGTTCTCGCTCGCGATGCCGCCGAAATACGGGAAGCCCACGCGCGAGGTCTCGGTGCTCGGGTGCTCGCCTTCGAGCGCCGACAGCCGCAGCGTGACCGCCTCGCCGTGGCGGGCCTCCTTGGCCTCGAGGTTCCACTGGCCCTCGTCGGCGCGCCCATCCGGGCCCCAGCGAAAACCGATGGCACCGTGCGGCAGCACGACCTTGCCGTTGTGGTCAAAGGCGACGGTCTTCCACTCGGGGTTGTTGGCCTGGCCGAGCTTGCCGTTGAAGTCCGAGGCGCGCACGTAACGGTCGGGCACCATGACCACCTCGCCGCCGGGCAGCGTGTGCTCCTTGAGCATCACCAGCATGGGCATGTCGGTGTAGCGGCGCACGTAGTCGTCGAAGTAGGCGCTGCGCTCCTGGCCCGGGCCGGGAAAGTAGAACTCCTTGAGGATCACGTGGCCCATGGCCATGGCCACCGCCGCATCGGTGCCCTGCTTCGGGTTCATCCAGATGTCGGCCAGCTTGGCGACTTCGGAATAGTCCGGCGTGATCGCCACCGTCTTGGTGCCCTTGTAGCGAACCTCGGTGAAGAAGTGCGCATCGGGCGTGCGCGTTTGCGGCACGTTGGAGCCCCACGCGATGATGAAGCTCGAGTTGAACCAGTCGGCCGATTCGGGCACGTCGGTCTGCTCGCCCCAGACCTGCGGGCTGCTCGGAGGCAAGTCGCAGTACCAGTCGTAAAAGCTCATGCACACCCCGCCGATCAGGCTGAGGTAGCGCGAGCCGGCGGCGTAGCTGACCATGCTCATCGCCGGGATCGGTGAAAAGCCGATGACCCGGTCGGCGCCGTGCTTCTTGATCGTGTGCACGTTGGCCGCGGCCACGATCTCGTTGACCTCATCCCAGCTCGAGCGCACGAAGCCGCCCAGGCCGCGCACCTGCTGGTAGTCGCGCCGCTTGGCGTCGTTCTCGACGATGCTGGCCCACGCATCGACCGGGTCGTGCGAGACGCGCGCCTCGCGCCAGCTCTTGAGCAGCCGCGCGCGCACCAGCGGGTACTTGACCCGGTTCGCGCTGTACAGGTACCAGCTGTAGCTCGCTCCGCGCGCACAGCCGCGCGGCTCGTGGTTGGGCATGTCCCAGCGGGTGCGCGGGTAGTCGGTCTGCTGCGTCTCCCAGGTGACGATGCCGCCCTTGACGTAGATCTTCCACGAGCACGATCCGGTGCAGTTCACGCCGTGCGTGCTGCGCACGATCTTGTCGTGCGCCCAGCGGTTGCGGTAGGCATCCTCCCAGGTGCGGTCTTCACCGGTGGTCACGCCGTGGTCGCCCGAGAAGGCTTCCCGGGGTTGCGAGAAGTAGCTCAGGCGATCGAGGAAATGGCTCATGGAAGGACTCCGGGAAAGACAGGGCGTGGCGTGCGGCTCAGGGGTTCTTCACGTACGCGTTGGCGCGCAGGTAGAACCACCAGTTGAGGACCAGGCACAGCGCGTAGAACACGGCAAAGCCGTACATCGCGTACTGCGGCGTGGCCGCCTTGATCTGCGCGCCGATGACCACCGGCGCGATGAAAGCGCCGTAGGCGGCGATCGCCGAGGTCCAGCCCAGCACGGGGCCGGCCTGCTGGCGGTCGAAGATGAAACCGATGGTGCGAAACGTCGAGCCGTTGCCGATGCCGCTGGCCATGAACAGCACCACGAACAGCACCATGAAGGGCACGAAGTACTCCTGCGGCGCGGCCGACTGGTACGCCTGCATCATCACGTAGCCCACCGCCGCCGAGGCCAGCACCATGGCCGCCGAGATCCACTGCGTGACGATCGAGCCGCCCACCTTGTCGGCGATCCAGCCCCCGACCGGGCGCACCGCCGCGCCAATGAACGGGCCGATCCACGCATAGGTCAGCGCCGACGGGGCGGCCGGGTTCTTCAGCGTGTGCGTCATCACGCCGGCTGCGTCAGGCACGTGCTGGAAGCCGAAGATCACCGTGATGGCCAGCGGCAGCGCCATCGAAAAGCCGATGAACGAGCCGAAGGTGACGATGTACAGCGCCGTCATCGACCAGGTGTGCTTGTTGCGGAAGATCTCGAACTGCTTGGCGACGTTGTCCTTCATCGCGCCAAAGGCGGCCAGCCGCATCACCAGCAGCGCGCTGACGATGTCCAGCGGAATGGCCACCCACATGCTGATCAGCCCCAGCCCGGTGGGCGCCGGCAGGTACAGGTACAGCATGAAGATCGCGGGCACGAAGGCCAGCGTGTACAGGTAGGTGATCTTGGCGAACGCGACCAGCGGGCTGCCCGTGGCGGCCGACACCGTCTTGAGGTTGTTCATGCCGAACCAGCACAGCACCGCCAGCGGCACCAGCGACAGCACCCAGGCGAAGCCGGCGTTCTGGATCCAGGTCGGCGTGCCCGCGGCGATCTTGCCGAAGATCCACCCGCTGTCCTTGACCAGCGTCATCGGCTCGCCGCCGAAGCTGCCGAACAGGCTGACCGTCATCACCAGCGGGATCACGATTTGCATCGTGGTCACACCGAAGTTGCCCAGACCGGCGTTGAGGCCCAGCGCGGTGCCTTGCAGCCGCTTCGGGAAGAAGGTGCTGATGTTCGACATCGACGAGGCGAAGTTGCCGCCGCCCACGCCCGACCACAACGCCAGCAGCTGAAAGGCCCACAGCGGCCAGTCCGGGTGCTGCAGCGCCATGCCGGTGCCCAGCGCCGGCGCCAGCAGCATCGCGGTGGTCAGGAAGATGGTGTTGCGCCCGCCCGCCAGGCGGATCAGGAACGACGCCGGTATGCGCATCGTGGCGCCCGAGATGCCGGCGATGGCGGTCAGCGTGAACAGCTCGGCCTGGGTGAACGGAAAGCCCAGGTTGAGCATTTGCACCGTGATGATTCCCCACATGCCCCACACCGCGAAGCCGCACAGCAGCGCGGGCACCGAGATCCACAGGTTGCGGTAGGCGATCTGCTTGCCGGTGCTGTCCCAGAAGTCGGTGTCTTCGGGGCGCCAGTCGGTGATGTCGGCGCCGCGCTCGGCTGAAGGCGCGGCGCGGCGCGCCTGGGTGGTGGTGTTCATGGCGGTCCTTGCGGCGGCGGTGGGCGGGGCGGGCGGGTCAGCCGTGCAGGCTGAAGCCCAGGGCATGCGAGCCCATGAGTTCGGTGCGACGCACCTCGGTCCAGTACATCCAGATCAGCGAGACCCAGACCACGCCGTACATCAGCATGAAAGCGCTCGAGCGGATGCCGGTGAAGTCCATCAGCACGCCGAACAGGACCGGCAGCACGAAGCCGCCCAGTCCGCCGGCCAGACCGACGATGCCGCTGACCGTGCCGATGTGGGTCGGATAGTCGTCGCTGATGTACTTGAAGACGCTGGCCTTGCCGAAGGCGAAGGCGATGCCCAGCAGGAAAATCAAGCCGGTGAAGGTGTAGACGTTCAGGCCGATGTGAAACGTCTTCGGGCCGCTGACGGTGAACACCGTGAAGTCGGTCTGCGGGTAGCTCAGCAGGAACAGACAGATCCAGCTGACCCACAGCACCCACCAGGTCACGCTGTGCGCGCCGTACTTGTCGGAAAACCAGCCGCCCACCGCGCGCAGCACGCCGCCGGGCAGCGAAAAGCATGCCGCCAGCAAGGCCGCCGCACGGATGTCCAGGCCGAACTCGCCCACGTAGTACTGCACCATCCACAGGCTCAGCGCCACATAGCCGCCGAACACGATGCTGTAGTACTGGCAGTACTTGAGCACGCGCGGCTCCTTGAGCATCTTGAGCTGGTCGCGAAACCTGGTGTTCGACGGCACCCGATGCGCCGGGTCACTGGCGCTGAAGAACCAGAACAGCACGACCGTGCCCAGCATGATCGCGGCGTAGACCATGGGCACCATGGTCCAGCCGAAGGCCACCAGCAGCGCCGGCGCCACGAACTTGTTGACCGCCGCGCCCGAGTTGCCCGCGCCATAGACACCCATCGCGAAGCCCTGGTTCTTCTTGGGGAACCAGCGCGCCACATAGGGCGTGCCCACCGAGAACGAACCGCCGGCCAGACCCACGAACAAACCGATGACCAGGAAGTGCCAGTAGGCGGTGGCGTAGCTCATCAGCCAGATGGCCGGCACGGTGAACGCCATCAGCAGCGTCATCACGATGCGACCGCCGTACTTGTCGGTCCAGATGCCCAGCGGCACGCGGATCAGCGAGCCAGTGAGCACCGGCGTGGCCGTCAGCAAACCGAACTCGGTGGCGTTGAGGCCCAGCGTCTTGCTGATCGGGATGCCGATCACGCCAAACATCATCCAGACCATGAAACACACGGTGAACGCCAGCGTGCTGACCAGCAGCACGGCGAGCGCCTGGCTCTTCTTGGTCATGACGAATCCCGCTGGCTGCACATGCGGCCACTGTAGGAATCAGTGGCTTGCGAGGGCATCCCTCAGACGGAGTGCCGCAGCACGGCACTGGAACGAGGGCCGCGCGTGGCGGCATCGTCCTGAAGAACTACCGGGGCGGTCGGTTGGCGCGCAGTTGCGCTGGATCAACCCAAGCCGTGTTCGGCGACGATCACCGCGGCTTGCACCCGCGAGCTCACGTCGAGCTTGCGCAAGATGTGCTGCACGTGGATCTTCACGGTCGTCTCGGCGATGCCCAGCGAGCGGGCGATCTCCTTGTTGCCCTGGCCCAGCGCGATGCCGCGCAGGATGTCGTGTTCGCGCGGCGACAGGCTGTCGAGCCGCGAGGGCGGTGGCGCAGGCGGTGGCAGCACCGGCGGCGCCGCGGCATCGCGGTACGCGGCAATCAGCTTGCCGGTCATCTCTTCGGCCACCACGCTGTCGCCACGCATGGCGCGGCGGATGGCGTGCGACAGCGCGTCGCCCTCGATGGTCTTGAGCAGGTAGCCGCACGCGCCACCGCGCAGCGCCGCGGCGAGGTCGCGCTCGTCTTCGCTGACGGTCAGCAACAGCACCTTGACGCCAGGCACCACCTCGCGCAGCGCGGGCAGCGCGTCCACGCCGTTCACGCCGGGCAGGTGGTTGTCGAGCAGGATCACGTCGGGCTGCAATTCCAGCGCACGGCGCTGCGCCTCGCCGGCGTCAGCGGCATCACCGACCACCTCGAACTGCGCATCGCGCTGCAGCAAGGCGGTCAGCCCGCGGCGGAACAAGGTGTGGTCGTCAACGACCAGGATGCGGATCTTGGGCAAAGCGGTGGTCATCGGGGTTCAGGCCACTCGGGGCTGTGGCTGTGGCGTGGGGTGGGCGACTGCGGGCCTTTGCGTCGCGGGCAGCGTGAGCACGACCGAGGTGCCGCGTCCGGGCGTGGACAGCACCTCGAAGCGGGCGCCGAGCCGCTCGGCGCGCTCGGACATGATGCGCAGGCCCACATGGGTCTCGTCGAGCGCCTCGCCCTGACCGGGAAAACCGATGCCGTCGTCGCGCACCTCGAAGCGCCACTGCGGCTGCTTTTGCACATCGAGCCACACCTGCGAGGCACGCGCGTGCTTGCGCACGTTCGACAGCGCTTCCTGCACGATGTGCAGCACCTGGATCTGCATGTCGGGCGTCAGCGGCAGGCCCTCGCCGTGCATGTGCAGCGTGCCCTTGAGGCCGGTCTGGTGCTCGAACTTGCGCAGCGTGGTCATGAGCGCGGGCTCGATGTCCTCGGCGTTGGCGCGGGTGCGAAAGTGCATCAGCAGCTCGCGCACGTCGCCGTAGCTTTCGCGCACACCGAGGTCGATCTCGCCCAGCACGTGCTGCACTTGCTGCGGGTCGTCGCGGGCGATGGCGTCGCGCATGAACTGCACCTGGATCTTCAGGAAGGCCAGCGACTGCGCGATCGAATCGTGCAGCTCGCGCGCCAGAAAGCTGCGCTCCTGCGACACGGCGGCCTCGACGCCGCAGGCATTGAGGCGCAGGTTTTCCATCGCCCCGGCGAGCTGCGCGGTGAGCGCTTCGAGCAGCGCGCGCTCGGCCTCCGACATCTCGATTTGCGCGTGGAAAAACAGATCGACCTCGCCCATCAGCCGCTCGTGCAGGCGGATCGGCACCGACACCACCGTTTCGAAGCCGGCCTGCGCGCAGTGGCTCATGCGTGCGGGCTGCATGGCGCGGATCGGGATCACGCGCGCGCCCGGCGGCGCGCTGGGCGCGCCGCAATGGCAGTCGCCGGCCATGAGGCAATGCTCGGCGTCGACCATGGCCGCTGGCAAACCGTGCGAAGCCAGCATCAGGTAGCTGCGGTTGGCCTCGTCCGACCAGCGCAGCGCCACACCGTCGGCACGGGCGATGCGCGCGACGTTGCGCGTGAACCCGGTGGCCAGCTCGTCGAGCGTGACAGCCCGGGTGACCAGGTTGCTGACCTCGTAGAGGCTTTCCAGCCGCTCGTGCTTTTCCTCGAGCTGCGCGGTCTTTTCCTGGACGCGGCTTTCGAGGTGGCGGTACATGGTCTGCAGCTGTCCGGCCATGTCGTTGAAGCCGGCGGCCAGGGTGCCGAACTCGTCGGTGGTCGAGCTCTCGACGCGCGCTCCCAGGTCACCGCCCTGAATCCGGTGGATCGCCTCCTTGAGCAGCCCCACGGGCTCGAGCACCAACAGGTAGCCGGTGTAGAGCAGCACCGCCGCACCCACCACGGCCAGCGCCATGAGCGCGATCTGCAGCAGGTGCATCAGCGAGGTCCAGCGTGACAGATGGGCCTCGATACCGGCGACGAAGCCATCGATGTCGGCCACGAAGGCCGCTGCGTCAGCGCCCAGGGTGAGCGCGCCGTCGGACGGTGCCGCGCCGGCCAGCCGCTCGCGAAAGCGGACCCAGTCGTGCTCGACCGCAGCAAAGCGCTGCCGAACCGTGTCGTCCCACGGCACGAACAGCGGGCGCTGCGGATCGCCAAGGCGCAGCAACTCGAGGCTGCTTTCGAACTGGGCCACCTGCGGCGGCAAGGCCTGCGCATCGCCGGTGGCCGCGGACAACACCATGCGATAGGCCTGCATGCGCATGCGACCGGCCTCGTTGACGGAGGCCGCGCCGCCTTCGAGCTCGAGCGACATCGACACCAGCACGGCGATGGAGCACA
>CAIVGK010000177.1 GCA_903905475.1 uncultured Burkholderiales bacterium
AGTGGTTCAAGCCCTCGCCGCCGCCGTTCTCGATCGAGCGGAAGCTGGCCGGCTGGCCTTCGATGGTGACGCCTTCGAGCAGCATCGCCTTCGATTCAGCGTCCAGCGTGCCGAGCACACGCACCGCGTACTCACGTTCCACGCCGAAGCGCGGGTGCATCAGTCGGTTGGCGAGTTCGCCCGAGTTGGTGAACAGCAACAGGCCTTCGGTGTTGATGTCGAGGCGGCCTACTGATTGCCACTTGCCGTGGGGCAATCTCGGCAGACGGCGAAACACCGTCGGACGGTGCTCCGGATCGTCGTTGGTCACCACTTCGCCGGTGGGCTTGTGGTACGCAATGATGCGCGGCGGCGGCGGGATGATGCGCACCCGAACCGGCTTGCCGTTCACCTTGATCTGGTCACCAAACGAAATGCGCTGCCCGGTGTGGGCGGGCTGGCCGTTGACCTCGACCAGGCCATCGGCAATGGCCTGTTCCATGTCACGGCGCGAGCCGATGCCCGACTGGGCCAGCACCTTGTGCAGCTTGGGCGCCTCGGGCTCGGGGCGCAGCACGCGCTTGGCAGGACCTGAATCTTCGGGCGCCGCCGGCGCTTCGACGTCGAACTCGCCCGACAGCACCTGAGCAAACACCTCGGCGGCCACGGCGGGCTCGACGGGGGGCTCGGTCGACACGGCGAACTCGTCGTCGTCCGAGGCATCTTCACCGGGTGGCTCGGCGTCGGCTCGAGCCTGGGCGGGTGGCGCAGTGGGCTCGCCAGCGAATTCGCCAGCCGCCACCGTGGCCGCCCGCTCCAGCGGCTGCCCGATTTCAGCCGACTCGTCGGGAGCGGCCTCCAGCGCGGGCTTGGCCGTCCGCCGCCGTCTGGCAGGCTTGGGGGCTTGCGCAGCCTGATCGTCCTGGACCGGGGCGGAGATGTCTTCGGCGTCAGGACCGTCAACGTGTTCTGGGGTGTCGTTCATTCGGGGCATTCCATGGGGGGCACCGGCGCCGCAGCGTCGGTTTCCGGGGGCGGTAAATCGGTTTGTGCGGCGCCAGCGGACTCAGGGTCCGGCGCATCATCAATCAGCAAAGCCTGTTGAGGCAGGAGGTCTTCAAAGTCAGGATGGCGCAGGGTCTGCCCGTCGATCAGCGGCAGCGCATCCAGGCTCGCGAGACCAAGGTCATCGAGAAACTGGCGCGTGGTGGCGAGCAACGCCGGACGGCCGGGCGCCTCGCGATAGCCAATCGACTCGACCCAGCCGCGATCTTCAATCTGCTTGATGATCTGGCTGGACACGGCAACGCCGCGAATGTCTTCGATGTCGCCCCGGGTCACGGGTTGTCGGTAGGCAATGATTGCGAGCGTCTCCATCACGGCACGTGAATACTTCGGCGGTTTTTCCGGGTTGAGTCGGTCCAGAAATTCGCGCATCTCCGGGCGGCTCTGGAAGCGCCAACCGGACGCCACTGGCACGAGCTCGACGCCACGGTCCCGCCAGTCCAGGGCCAGTTCATCAAGCAACTCCTGCAGGGCATCGACGCCAATCTCGTCGGCGAACAAGGCGCGCATCTCGCGAACCGCCAGCGGCTCCCGAGCGCAGATGAGCGCGGTTTCGAGGACGCGCTTCGCATCCTGGGTGTTCATGGCTATGGTCGTTCCCGGTCGGGTCTCGCCGACGGATGTTCAAGGTCTGTTTGTCAGCCGCTTCAGCGGTGCTGGCTTCCGATTCGACGGACTGGCCAGCGGCACTGGGGGGCTTGATGCCTTGCTGCACCTCGCGAGCAACTCTCGCGGCGGTGAACTTTGCAAAGGCTTCTGAATCGGAGTCCACCTCACATGGCGGACAGGATGGGTGCGAAATCAGTGCGTCGAGTGTACCGGAGGAAATTCGCCGTCAGGCCGCGCTTCTGACCTGCTGCCAGGCCAGTGTCAGATCCGCAGGAAGCTGCGCATCGAACACCAGCGCTTGCGCGCTGATCGGGTGTTTGAAACCCAATTGCGTCGCATGCAGTGCCTGCCGAGTCAGGCCCAGACCTTCGGTGCCCCCGTAGGTCGCGTCGGCGAGCAAGGGGTGGCCGATCGACGCCATGTGCACCCGAATCTGATGGGTTCGGCCGGTGCCCAGCTTGCAGCGCACCGCACTGATCCACCGGCCGTCAGGGTCTTGCCAAACGGCCAGCCGCTCGACATCCGTCAGCGCCGCCCGCCCGGAGGGCACCACGGCCATGCGCACCCTCGATCGGGGATCACGGCCCACCGGCGCTTCGATGCGCTGAGCCGCTCGCTCGACCCGACCATGAACCAGCGCGAGGTAGATGCGGTGGACGTCGCGCGCGGCGATCTGCCGCGTCAGCGCCGTGACCGCGGCCAGCGTCTTGCCCACCACCATCAGACCCGAGGTGTCCTTGTCGAGCCGGTGCACGATGCCTGCGCGCGGCAAGGTGGCCGCGGCCGCGTGATGGGCCAGCAGTCCATTGAGCAACGTGCCCGACCAGTTGCCCGGCGCCGGATGAACCACCAGGCCGGCGGGCTTGTTGACCACCAGCAAGTGCTCGTCTTCGAACACGATGACCAGGGGCATCCCCTGAGGCTTGAATGCCTGGCTCTCCTGCGTCGGGGTCAGTTCGATGGCCACCGCCTGCCCCGCCAGCACCTTGCGCGACGCCGAAGACTGCAACACCCCGTCGACCCAGACGTGCCCTTGCTCGATCAGGCCTTGCAGGTGATTGCGTGAAAACTCGCTGGCCACCGTCACCAGAACCTTGTCGAGCCGCGAACCGTGCAGCTCGGCCGGGACCCTGACCTGCCGGCGCTCGACCGCATCGGCCGACACGTCGTCCAGTGCATCGTCAAGCGGCGCAGGCGAGCCCGCCGCCGGGGTCGCGCCCGTATACTGGCGAGTCATTTTTGTATGGAGTTCCGGTGCATCGCCGGCATTGTCGACCCATGAACTTCCATCGCCGTCCCCTCGCGAAAAACCGCTGGTCCGCCCTCCTTGGCGCGGCCGGCATTGTGCTGTTTACCGTGCTGTCGGGGTGCAGCTCGAACCCCAAGGATCCGACCGCTGGCTGGACGCCCGAGAAGCTTTTTGAAGAAGCCCAAAGTGAAGCGGCCGATGGCAACTTCGACAAGGCAGCCAAGTTGTTCGAGCAGGTCGAAGGTCGCGGTGCAGGCACCTTGCTGTCGCAGCAAGCGCTGCTCGAGCGCGCCTTCTTGCTGTACCGCAGCGGCGACAAGGCTCAGGCCCTCTCGACGGTCGAGCGATTTGTGAAGCTGCACTCCACCAGCCCGGCGATCGACTATGGCTTGTACCTGCAAGGGCTGATCAACTTCAACGACGATCTCGGATTCCTCGGAAACCTGTCGCGCCAGGACCTGTCCGAGCGCGACCAGCAAGCTGCGCGGGATTCCTTTCAGTCATTCAAGCAACTGGTCGAGCAGCACCCGAAATCGCGCTACACCCCGGACGCCCGGCAGCGCATGGACTACATCTCGAACATGCTGGCTTCGTACGAAGTGCATGTGGCGCGCTACTACTATCGTCGCGGAGCCTACGTGGCTGCAGCCAACCGCGCCCAGCAGACGGTTCAGGAGTTTCAGCAATCCCCTTCGGCTGAAGAGGCTCTGTCGATTCTGGTTCGCAGCTACGACAAGCTCGGCCTGGACCAGCTTCGCGACGATGCCGAACGCGTGATGCGCACCAGTTTCCCCAACAGCGCGATGCTCTCCGGAGAGGGCCTCAGATCGTCCAAACGGGCGTGGTGGCAGCTCTGGTGATGGACGACAGGCGGCCCCAGGCAGCCTGAACCGTTGCTCAGTGCGCCTGGGCCAGCATTTCCAGCCAGCTGAAGGCCGCCGCCTCGGTGTCGACGCGTGTCATCTCCGGCAACGCGCCGCGCAGCCGGCGGCCATAGTTCATGGTCGACATGCGCGGGTCGCACACCACGAGCAAGCCCCGATCGGTCTCGCTGCGAATCAACCGCCCGGCGCCTTGCTTCAATGACACGGCCGCCTCGGCCACGAAGTAGTCGCTGAAGGCATTGCGCCCTTCGGCTTCGATGCGCTTGACCCTCGCCTCGACGAGCGGATCGTTGGGTGGCGGGAACGGCAGCTTGTCGATCAACACGCATTGCAGCGCATCGCCGGGCACGTCGATGCCTTCCCAGAAGGTTTGCGACCCCACCAGCACCGACCGCGGCTGCGTGACAAACATCTGCAGCAGTTGCCGCTTGGGCAACTGCCCCTGGACCAGCACCGCGATGTCATCACCACCGGCGTCAAAGCTGGCGCGCAGCTGCTCCCCGATGACCTGCAGCGCCCGCAAGGTGGTGGTGAGGACGAAGGTTCGTCCGCCAAGCGAGCGCGCGCAGCCTGCAGCCAGTTGTGCCACGGCGTCGGTATGACCCGGCTCGCTGGGCTTGGGAAACGCGCTCGGCACGTACAGGCGGGCATGTTCCGCGTAGTTGAAGGGACTGCCCACCCGCAGGGTGCGCACCCCGCTCAGGCCGGAGGGCTCAGTGAACCATGACAGCCGGTCGTCTTCACCCAACGTGGCCGAGGTGAAGATCCACGCCTTCGGGGCCACCGCCATCTGCGCGGTCAGCGCCTCGCGAATGTCGAGTGGCGACTCCACCAGCCGACACTGGTTCGTGGTCACCTCGATCCAGCGGACGTGGCCGGGCTGCGCCGGCTGCGTGAACCGCACGCTCATCTCGTGCAGGTGGGCCATGCGCTCGGTGAGCTTCTGGAAATCAGGCGCCAGCTCGCCCACGGTGTCGAGCGCCGCATGGGCGGCCTGGCAGGCAGTTCCCGCGTCGGCCAGTGCGGACTCGAACGCCGACTCGTGGGCCCGCTCGTCCCAGCGCAACTTGAGCGAGCCACGGTTCGCTCGGGAGGCCGCTTCGCCGGCGCACGCGATGCGCAGCTCGCGGGCGGCACGGTCACAGAGGGCGGCGAGGTCTTGCCATGGCGCGAGGCCGCGCGCGTGCTGCAGCCCGGCGCCCAGCATGTCGCGGGCCGCATCGATCAGTTGCCCGCTGGTCAGCGTGATGCCCAGAAACGCGACGCCTGCCTCGGCCAGCTGATGCGCCTCGTCGAACACGGCCACCTCGACGCTGGGCAGCAACTCGGCCACGCCCGACTCGCGCAGGCTCATGTCGGCGAAGAACAGGTGGTGGTTGACCACCACCACGTCGGCCGCCATCGCATCGCGCCGTGCTTTCATCAGGTGGCAGTCGCGGTACGCGGGGCACTCACTGCCGAGGCAGTTTTCGCGCGTCGAGGTGACCAGCGGGATGACGCTGCTGCGCTCGTCGAGGCCATCGATTTCGGCCAGGTCGCCCGAGCTGGTGGACTGCGCCCAGGTCTCGATGCGGGACAGCACGCGTGCCGCCCACCGGTCGCCCGGGTCGGTGACGTGGCGGGCCACGCTCATGCGGTGGAGGCACAGGTAGCTGGCCCTGCCCTTGAGCAGCGCCACGCTCGTCGACAGGTGCAGCGCGCTGCGAAGGCGCGGCAAGTCGCGCAAGAACAGTTGGTCCTGCAAGCTCTTGGTGGCCGTGCTGATGAGCGCGCGTGCGCCGGACAACAGCGTGGGCACCAGATAGGCGAAGGTCTTGCCCACCCCGGTGCCGGCCTCGGCCACCAGGGCGCGACGCTCGTCAATCGCGGCAGCCACCTCCAGCGCCATGCGTATTTGCACCTCGCGCTCGGCGTAGTTCGGATCGGCCTGCGAGAGACTGCCCGCGCCTGCGAACGCCCGCTTCACGGCTTCGTTCAGCGGCGTCGATTCGGTGGTTTCTGGGGGCAATGTGAACGGCAAAAGCGGGGCTGAGAAGGCGCTCAAGTCTATAGTCTTGACCCATGACATCGCCCCCTCCCGTCCAAGGCCATCGGCTTTCGGCAGCCACCGGCATTCACCGCGGTGATCGCGTTTATCAGCAAGATCAGATTGCCTTCATCGCCCACAAGGATGTGGCGGGCTGCGCGCTGGGAATCCTCGCCGACGGCATGGGAGGCAAGAGTGGTGGGCGCAAGGCCTCCGATCAGGTGATCCTCACCGCAAGACAGCTCTTCGAGCGGTTTTCGCCAAGCCGCGACAACCCGATCGAAGCGTTGAGGCAGCTGGTGCTCGAAGCCCACCTGATGATCAAGCTGACGGCCATCACCTCCGAGGAAGAACCCCACAGCACGCTGGCGGCGTTCTTGATCAGCCCATCGCTGGACTGCCATGTCGCGCACGCAGGCGACTCACGCGTGTATCACTTCCGCGGCGCGCAGATGGTCAGCCGCACGATCGACCATTCCTACGTGCAGCGCCTGGTCGATGAGGGGCAACTGAGCGAAGACGTGGCCCAGAGCCACCCCCAGTCGAACTTGCTGACGGGTTGCCTGGGAACGGTTCAGGATCCGCCGCTGAGCGTGTCGTCCATCGGTCGGCTGGAACCGGGCGACAGCGTGATGTGCTGCAGCGACGGCCTGTGGCACTACTTCTCCAGCCAGGAGATCGGCCAGATGCTCGACTCCTTGCCGCCCAAGGAGTCCTGCAAGATGCTGATCGACAAGGCGCGGCAGCGGGCCAAGGGCGGCGGCGACAACCTGTCGCTGGTGCTGGTGCGCGTCGAGCAGCTCGGCGGCTGATCCCGACAGAAGCTCGGGAGCGCCAGCCTCAGGGCGCGGGCACCGGCAGCGGTTTGGCCGGCGGTTTTTTCGCGTCGCGCTCGGCGTTTTTCTGCAAGACGCTTTGCCGTCGAGCCTCGGCCTGACGCACCCGCAGCGTTTGATAGCCCTCGCCACCGGCGGGCGACGCGGCCTTGCGGGCGACCGGCTTGTCGGGCTCTGTGGTCACCGGGACGACCGCCGACGCAGGCGTGTCGATCGGGGCTGCCACCGCGCCTGCCGAGGCGGCGGACGCGGGCGTCGCCGAGCGGATCTTGGGTCGAACGGCCGGTCGACCAAGTGCCGCGGCAGGGCCCGCCGGCAGCGCTCCCGAAGCGGCCGGCGCTGCGGCGCTGCCCGCTTCGTTCAGGGCTTCGGATTTGGCGCGGATGCGCTCGGTGCGATCGGCGGCGCGCTGCTTGCGCTGCTTGTCGTCGAGGAGCAGCAGTTCCTTGCGCAGCGGATCAACCACCGCACGGTGCTCCTTTCGCACTTCGAGCAGGCAGTCATTCACCGCAAAGCGCTGTCGGCACTCGGCCTGCTTGCCAGCGAGCACGGCGTCGGCCTCGGCCCTCGCCTGGCTGATGCGCGCCCGGTCAGCGGCATCCGAGGCCCCGGCCGCATGGACGGCCATGGCCAGCGTCGCGCCCAGCAACGGTGCCCAGCGTTTGCGCTCGAACAGCTTCATGTGATCGACGTCTCCACATCACGGCGCGACAGCACCAAAAACTCGGCCGATCTCATTTCATGCAACCGAGACACGGTGCGCGGAAACTCGTGGGCCAAGGGGCCTTCAGTGTAAAGAGCCTCGGCCTCGACCTCGGCCGACAGGATCAGCTTGACGCGACGGTCGTACATCACGTCGACCAGCCAGGTGAAACGCCTCGCCTCGGACGCCAGCCGCGGCGACATCTGAGGCACACCCGACACCAGCACCGTGTGAAACCGCGCTGCCAGTTCAAGGTAGTCGTTTTGCGAGCGCGGACCACCACACAGTTCGCGAAAGTCGAACCACACCACGCCCCCGGCACGTCGGCGCACCTTGAGAACGCGGTGCTCGATGTTCAACACGAGGCCCTCGTCCTTCGTCTCGGCCAGGCGTTCGAAGGCCGCAGCCATGGCGACATCGGCCCGCTCGCCGAGTGGCGTTTGATACATCTCGACCTCCTCGAGCGTGCGCTGCCGGTAGTCGATGCCCTGATCGACGTTGATGACCTGCAGATGGTCTTTCAGCAACTCGATGGCCGGCAGGATGCGCTCGCGGTGCAACCCGTTCGGGTACAGCTCATCGGGATGGAAGTTGGATGTGGTCACCACGCTCACCCGGTGCGCAAACAGCGACTCGAACAGCCGGTACAGGATCATCGCGTCGGTGATGTCGGCCACATGAAATTCGTCGAAGCAGATCAGGCGAAACCGCCGCGACATGCGCTCGCCGAGCACCTTCAGCGGATCCACTGTGCCGTGCATGTCGGCGAGCTCGCGGTGCACTTCGCGCATGAACTCGTGGAAGTGCAGCCGCGTCTTGCGCTCGAGCGGCACCGAGTGGAAAAAGCAGTCCATCAGGAAGCTCTTGCCGCGCCCCACCCCGCCATGCATGTAGACGCCCCGCGGGACGTCGGGGCGCACCAGCAGCCGGCTGATGGCATTGCGGCGGCGCGACTTGTAGGCCACCCACTCGTTTTCACAACGCTCCAGTGCGTCGATCGCACCGAGCTGCGCGGCATCGGCCGTGTAGCCCCGCTCGGCGAGGGTGCGCAGGTACAACTCGCGAACAGGCATGGGCGTCAGGTGAAAAAGGAAAACGGGCGGCATCAGCCGCCCGGTTCTGCGAGGCCAGGCGACCCGGGGGCCGCCGCTTCGGTCAGAAGTTCAAGGTGCGCTTGTCCACCGCCAGCGCGGCTTCCTTGGTCGATTCGCTCAAGGACGGATGCGCGTGGCAGATGCGGGCGATGTCTTCGGCGCTCGCTCTGAATTCCATCGCCACCACCGCCTCGGCTATCAATTCCGACGCGAAGGGCCCGACGATGTGCACGCCGAGGATCTCGTCGGTGGTGGCATCGGCAAGCATCTTCACCATGCCGGTGGTGTCACCCATCGCACGCGCTCGGCCATTGGCCATGAAGGGGAAAGTGCCCGCCTTGTACTCGCGGCCTTCGGCCTTGAGCTGCTGCTCGGTCTGACCGACCCAGGCGATTTCGGGCGAGGTGTAGATCACCCACGGCACGGTGTTGAAGTTGACGTGCGGGTGCTGACCGGCAATGCGCTCTGCCACGGCCACGCCTTCTTCCTCGGCCTTGTGCGCGAGCATCGGGCCACGCACCACATCGCCGACCGCCCACACATTGGGCAGGTTGGTGTGACAGTGGTCGTCCACCGTGATCGCACCGCGCTCATCGAGCTTCAGGCCCACCGCTTCGGCATTCAGACCGATGGTGTTGGGCACGCGGCCGATCGACACGATGAGCTTGTCGACTTCGAGCTTGACCGCATCGCCATTGGCATTGGCATAGGTCACGCTCACCGCTGACTTGCCAGAGGTGACCTTGTCGATCTTCACGCCGAGCTCGATCTTCAGGCCCTGCTTGACGAACGCCTTGTGAGCTTCCTTGGCGATTTGCTGATCGACCGCGCCGAGGAACGTCGGCAGGCCTTCGAGCACCGTGACCTCGGAGCCCAGCCGGCGCCACACCGAACCCATCTCGAGTCCGATGACGCCCGAGCCGATCACGCCCAGGCGCTTGGGCACCGCGCCGATGCGCAGTGCGCCGTCGTTCGACAAGATCTTTTGCTCGTCGAATGCTGCGCCGGGCAGCGACCTGGCGTTCGAGCCGGTGGCCAGGATGACGTGCTTGCCCGTGATGGTCTCGCTGGCCGTGCCGGTCACCGCGATCTCGTAGGCGCCCTCGGTGGCCTTCACGAACGAGCCACGTCCGTGGAAGAACGTCACCTTGTTCTTCTTGAAGAGGTACAGGATGCCGTCGTTGTTCTGCTTGACCACGGTGTCCTTGCGGCCAAGCATCTTGGCCACATCGATGCTCAGGTTGTCGAGGCCGATGCCGTGATCGGCAAAGGAGTGACCCGCATGCTCGAAGTGCTCGCTCGACTGCAACAGCGCCTTCGACGGAATGCAGCCGACGTTGGTGCAGGTGCCACCCGGTGCCGGGCCGCCCTTGTCGTTTTTCCACTCGTCGATGCACGCGGTGCTGAACCCCAGCTGCGCCGCGCGGATGGCAGCCACATAACCACCAGGCCCGCCACCGATCACCACCACATCAAATTGCTGGCTCATGAACAGTTTCCTCAGATGTCGAACAACAGGCGCGATGGGTCTTCCAGCGCTTCTTTCATGGTGACCAGGCCCAGCACGGCTTCACGGCCGTCGATGATGCGGTGGTCGTACGACATCGCGAGGTAGTTCATCGGACGGATCACGATCTGACCGTTCTCGACCACGGCGCGTTCCTTGGTGGCGTGAACGCCCAGGATGGCCGACTGCGGCGGGTTGATGATCGGCGTGGACAGCATCGAACCGAAGGTGCCGCCGTTGCTGATCGAGAACGTGCCACCGGTGAGGTCGTCGAGCGACAGCTTGCCTTCGCCGGCCTTCTTGCCGAACTCGGCGATCTTCTTTTCGATGTCGGCGAAGCTCATCTGGTCGGCATTGCGCAAGATGGGCACCACCAGACCGCGTGGCGAACCCACGGCGATGCCGATGTCGAAGTAGCCGTGGTAGACGATGTCGTTGCCGTCAACGCTGGCGTTGATCACCGGGTACTTCTTGAGCGCAGCAACCGCGGCCTTCACGAAAAAGCTCATGAAGCCAAGCTTCACGCCGTGCTCCTTCTCGAACTTCTCCTGGAAGCGCTTGCGCATTTCCATCAGCGGGGCCATGTTGACTTCGTTGAAGGTCGTCAGGATGGCGTTGGTGGCTTGCGATTGCAGCAGGCGTTCGGCCACTCGGGCACGCAGACGCGACATTGGCACGCGCTGCTCCGGGCGATCGCCCAGATTGACGGTGGTCGGGGCAGCCACCGACGGCAACGGCTTGGCCACCGAGGCGGCCACGGGTGCCGCCACGGGAGCCACCGCACGGGCTGGCGCAGGCGCTGCGGCCAGCGCGCCAGTGACGTCGCCCTTGAGGACGCGCCCGTCCTTGCCCGTGCCAGCGACCGAGCCGGCGGCCAGGTTGTTGTCGGCCATCAGCTTGGCAGCTGAGGGCATGGCCACGCCGGCGGCTGAAGGTGCTGCCTTGGCGGCGGCGCCGGTCGCGGCGTCGTCGGCGCGCAGCTCGAGCTCCTTCTTCAACGGCTCGTGCTCGACGGCGGTGGCTGCGGTGTCGATGAGCGCGATCACCTCTTCGGCGACGCAGCTGTCGCCGTTGTTCTTGACGTACTTGGAGAGCACGCCAGCCGCAGGGGCCGGCACTTCGAGCACGACCTTGTCGGTCTCGATTTCAACGAGGATCTCGTCGATCTGAACGGCCTCGCCGGGCTTCTTCTTCCAGACCAACAGGGTGGCTTCCGCCACCGATTCGGACAACTGCGGCACTTTGACTTCAACGATGGACATGGTGTTCTTTCTTGTCTTTCGAGCGAACGCCAGACCGTCTCACGGCCTGGCGGTGGCGGATCACTTGGAGAGGACGAATCCCTTGAGCTTGCCGAATGCCTGGTCCAGCAGCGACTTCAGCTGTTCCTGGTGCAGGTGCGAGTAACCCACGGCCGGCGACGCTGAGGCAGGACGGCCGGCGTAGCCGAGCTTTTGCCCATCGAGCATGTTTTCGTGGATGTAGTGCTGCACGAAGAACCAGGCGCCCTGGTTTTGCGGCTCGTCCTGACACCACACGATCTCGGTGACGTTCGGGAACTTCTTCAGCTCGGCCGCGAAGGCGCGGTGCGGGAACGGATACAGCTGCTCGACCATCACGATGGCGGTGTCGTTGTGCTTCTTGGCCTCGCGACGCTTCATCAGGTCGTAGGCGACCTTGCCCGAGCAGGCGACCACGCGCTTGACGTTGGCCGGATCGAGCTCGCCGTTGTTCGAGCCGATCACGGTGCGGAATTCGCCGCGGGTGAACTCGCTCAGCGGTGAGGCCGCGTCCTTGGCACGCAGCAGCGACTTCGGCGTCAAGATCACCAGCGGCTTGCGGAACGGACGCACCATCTGGCGGCGCAACAGGTGGAAGATCTGGCTGGCCGAGGTCGGCTGCACGATCTGCATGTTGTTGTCGGCCGCCAATTGCATGAAGCGCTCGAGGCGTGCGGAGGAGTGCTCAGGGCCCTGGCCTTCGTAGCCGTGCGGCAACATCAGCGTGAGGCCGTTGGAGCGGCCCCACTTGACTTCACCGGAAGCGATGAACTGGTCGATCACCACTTGCGCGCCGTTGGCGAAGTCGCCGAACTGCGCTTCCCAGATCACCAGCGTGTTGGGCTCGGCCGAGGCGTAGCCGTACTCGAAACCGAGCACCGCTTCTTCGGACAGCAGCGAATCGATCACGACGTAGGGCGCTTGCCCGTCGGCCACGTGCTGCAGCGGGGTGTAGGTGCCTTCGTCCCACTTCTCGCGGTTCTGGTCATGCAGCACCGAATGGCGGTGCGTGAAGGTGCCGCGACCGCAGTCCTCGCCCGACAGGCGCACCGCATAGCCACTGGCCACCAGCGAGGCAAACGCGAGGTGCTCGCCCATGCCCCAGTCGACGTTGATCTCGCCACGGCCCATCGCCGCGCGATCGGCCAGCACCTTCTCGACCAGCGAGTGCGGCTTGAAGCCCTTGGGCACCGTGGTAATGCGCTCGGCGAGTCGCTTGACCTCGGACAACGGCAGCGCGGTGTCAGCCGCATCGGTCCACTTCTTGCCGAGGAAGGGCGCCCAATCGACGGCGAACTTGCTCTTGTAATTGGTCAGCACCGGGCTGTAGGCGTGCTTGCCTTCATCCATCGCAGCGCGGAACGCCTTGACCAGACCATCGGGTCCATCGGCAGGCAGCACGGCTTGCGTCACCAGCTTGTCGCCGTACAGCTTGCGCGTGCCCGGGTGCTGAGCGATGGTCTTGTACATCAGCGGCTGCGTGAGCGCCGGGGTGTCCTGCTCGTTGTGGCCGAGCTTGCGGAAACACACGATGTCGACGACCACGTCCTTGGAGAACTCCTGGCGGTAGTCCAGTGCGAATTGCGTGGCCAGCACGACCGCTTCGGGATCGTCACCGTTCACGTGCAGCACTGGCGCTTCGATCATCTTCACGACGTCGGAGCAGTACAGCGTCGAGCGCGTGTCGCGCGGATCGCTGGTCGTGAAGCCGATCTGGTTGTTGATGACCACGTGCACCGTGCCGCCGGTGAAGTAGCCGCGCGTTTGCGCCAGCGCCAGCGTTTCCATCACGACGCCCTGGCCGGCAAAGGCCGCGTCGCCGTGCACGAGGATCGGCAGCACCGAATGACCCGAAGCGTCGCCGCGGCGGTCCAGCCGCGCCTTGACCGAGCCTTCGACCACCGGGTTGACGATCTCGAGGTGCGACGGGTTGAACGCCAGACTCAGGTGAACCGGACCGCCCGGGGTGGTGACATCGCTGGAGAAGCCCTGGTGGTACTTCACGTCGCCGGACGGGAGGTTCTCGGGCGCGGTGTGATCGAACTCGGAGAACAACTCGGCGGGGGTCTTGCACAGGGTGTTGACCAGCACGTTCAGACGGCCGCGGTGGGCCATGCCGATCACGATTTCCTGCACGCCGGCCTGACCGGCGCGCTGCACCAGTTCGTCCATCGAGGCGATGAAGCTCTCGCCGCCTTCGAGCGAGAAGCGTTTCTGGCCCACGTACTTGGTGTGCAGGTAGCGCTCGAGGCCCTCGGCCGCCGTGAGCTGCTCGAGGATGTGCTTCTTCTGATCTGCCGTGAAGTTCGGCTTGGAGCGGATCGACTCGAGCCGAGTCTGCCACCAGCGCTTTTCAGCCGGGTCGGTGATGTGCATGTACTCGGCGCCGATCGAGCCGCAGTAGGTTTCACGCAGCGCCTGCAGGATCTGCCGCAGCGTCAGGTGCTCTGCAGTCGAGAAATAGGTGTTGGTCGCGCTGAACGAGATGTCCATGTCGGACTCGGTCAGGTCGTAGAAGGCCGGCTCGAGTTCGGGAATCTTGGGACGCTCCTGGCGCTTGAGTGGATCGAGATCCGCCCAGCGTGAACCGAGGAAGCGGTAGGCCGCAATCAGCGACTGCACGTGCACTTGCTTGCGGGCCACCGCCAGATCGGCGCTGCTGGCCTTGGAGCCGAAGGCGTTGGCCTTGGCGCGCTGGGCGAACGACTCGACGACCGGCGCATGCGCCACATCGCGTTCGTTGGAGCCATCGACCGCCGGCAGATGCTGCAGCGCGTCGAAGTAGGCGCGCCAGTTTTCGGCGACGGAGCCCGGGTTGTCGAGGTAGGCCTCGTACATCTCTTCGACGTATGGCGCATTGCCACCGAACAGATGCGAGTTCGCTCTGTATTCCTGCATCATTTCGCTCACCTCATGCGCCGGTTTCCAGCGCGATAGTGGGTTAAAAAACCTTCCGCGTCCCGGCTTCACCGGTGTGCGGACTAGCGACCCGCCTGAGTCGAATAAACCCCAGGGGACGGGAAGGACCTGTTGAGTCAACTGCGGAACTCTACCATCCGACATCCGAACGGACATCAGCATTTGGCCAGCGTTGCAGCCTGTGATCACCGCGTCAGCGGGGTGCAAGATCCATGACAAACAAACCGCCATGACGCACCGCCAGACCATCCGCATCCACGCACAAGCGCCGCCCAAACCGGCCTGGGGAGCTGCGTGCAACGGCTGCGGCGTGTGCTGCGCCGCCGAGCCCTGCCCGGTCGGCGTGCTGGTGTCGGGCCGGCGTTCGGGTTCGTGCAAGGCGCTGGAATGGCGCGACGCCGAGCGGCGCTACGTGTGTGGTGTGGTCAGCGCGCCCGAGCGCTACCTGGGGGTCGGGTCTGGCCGGATCGGTCAGGCGCTGTCGGCGCTGGCACGGCGGATGATTTCGGCCGGCACCGGTTGCGACTCCGACGCGCAACCCGGCGACTGAGACCGCGTCAGCGGGCTCAGGCCAGAGCCAGCCGGGTCCGTGCCTGAGCGTATTCGGCCACCAGCCTTGCCACCAGTTCGCGCGCCGGCAGCACTTGGTGAACTGCGCCGATACCCTGCCCGCTGCCCCAGATGTCGCGCCAGGCCTTGGGTGCATCGCCGCCGAAGTTCATGGTGCGCAGATCACCCTCGGGCAGCGCGTCGGGGTCGAGGCCGGCGCTGCGGATCGAGCCCTTGAGGTAGTTGCCGTGCACGCCGGTGAACAAGTTGCTGTAGACGATGTCGTCGCTCGAGCTGTCGACGATCATCTGCTTGTAGTGCGCACTCGCCTGCGCCTCGGTGGTGGCGATGAAGGCCGAGCCGATGTAGGCCGCGTCCGCACCCATCGCCTGCGCCGCCAGCACCGCCGCGCCGGTGGCGATGGCGCCACTCAAGACCAGCGGGCCGTCGAACCACTCGCGGATTTCCTGGATCAGCGCGAACGGGCTCTTCACGCCCGCATGGCCACCCGCCCCAGCGGCCACCGCGATCAGACCATCGGCGCCCTTGTCGATCGCCTTGTGCGCAAAGGCGTTGTTGATGACGTCGTGCAGCACCACCGCGCCGTAGCTGTGTGCCGCCTCGTTGATTTCGGGGCGCGCGCCCAGCGAGGTGATGATGATCGGCACGCGGTGCTTCACGCACAGCGCCATGTCGTGCTCGAGCCGGTCGTTGCTCTTGTGCACGATCTGGTTGATCGCGAACGGCGCCGCCGGCTGCGCCGGGTTGCCCGCGTTGTGCGCGGCCAGCGTTTCGGTGATCTCGGCCAGCCAGTCGTCGAGTTGCGATGCGGGCCGCGCATTGAGCGCCGGCATCGAGCCAACCACCCCGGCCTTGCACTGTTCGATCACCAGTTGCGGGTGGCTGATGAGGAACATCGGCGAGCCGATCACCGGCACCGACAAGCGCTTCAACACATCGGCAAACACCGCGCGGCGATCGATCAAAACGAATCCACGGCCAGCGCGTTCACGCTCTCGGCGCCTTCGATGATGGCGTCGCGCGTGCCCGGCACGGTGCTCAGGATGTGCTCGGCAAAGAAACGTGCGGTGGCGATCTTGGCGTGCCAGAAGGCGGCATCGCCCTGGCCGGCGGCCAGTTCATCTTCGGCGATCAGCAGCGCGCGGGCCATCTGCCAGCCGGCCAGCAAGCGCCCTGCCAGCATCAGGTAAGGCACCGAACCGGCAAACACTGCGCCGGGTTGCGAACGGGTGTGGGCCACCACGAACTCGACTACCTCGACGAAGGCCGCGCGGGCCGCTTGCAAGCGCTTGTGCATCGACTGCGCGGCGGTGCTGGTGCGAGACGACAGCGCGGCTTCGGTCTCGGCAATCTGCTGCGCGATGCCCCGTGCGGTGGCGCCGCCATCGCGCAGCGTCTTGCGCCCGACCAGGTCGTTGGCCTGGATCGCGGTGGTGCCTTCGTAGATGGCCAGGATGCGCGCATCGCGGAAATGCTGCGCGGCGCCGGTTTCCTCGATGAAGCCCATGCCGCCATGCACCTGGATGCCCAGGCTGGTGACGTCGTTGCTCATCTCGGTGCTGAACCCCTTGACCAGCGGCACGGTGAATTCGCAGAACGCCTGCTGCTGCTGGCGCACCGCCGCATCGGTGTGGTGGTGCGCGGTGTCGAAGGCCGCCGCCGACACGCACGCCAGCGCGCGACACCCTTCGATGTGCGCGCGCATCGACATCAGCATGCGTTTGACGTCGGGGTGGTGAATGATGGTCGCGCCGGCCGGCAGCGAGCCATCGACCGGGCGGCTTTGCACCCGCTGACGCGCGTAGTCCACCGCACGCTGGTAGGCCCGCTCGGCCACGCCGATGCCTTGCACGCCCACGGAAAACCGCGCGGCGTTCATCATGACGAACATGTATTCGAGGCCGCGGTTTTCCTCGCCGATCAGGTGGCCGATGGCACCGGCACCGACCTCGCCCTGGTCGTCGCCAAACACCAGCACCGCCGTCGGGCTGGCCTTGATGCCCAGCTTGTGCTCGATCGATGCGCAGTAGACGTCGTTGCGTGCGCCCAGCGCGCCGTCGGCACCCACCACGAACTTCGGGCACAGGAACAAGCTGATGCCCTTGACGCCCGCCGGTGCATCGGGCGTGCGTGCCAGCACGAGGTGCACGATGTTGTCGGCCATGTCGTGCTCGCCGTAGGTGATGTAGATCTTCTGGCCGCTGATGCGGTAAGACCCATCGCCCTGTGGCACCGCCTTCGTGCGCACCGCAGCCAGATCGGAGCCGGCCTGCGGCTCGGTCAGGTTCATGGTGCCGGTCCAGGTGCCGTCAATCATCCTTGGCAGGTAGATGCGGCGCTGTTCGGCGCTGCCGGCTGTCAGCAGCGCTTCGATCGCGCCGTCGGTGAGCAGCGGGCACAGCGCGAAGCTCAGGCTGGCGCTGTTGAGCATTTCGGTGCAGGCCGCACCGATCGTCTTGGGCAGGCCCTGGCCGCCGAATTCGAGCGGGTGCTGCAAGCCCTGCCAACCGCCCTCCGCGAACTGCCGAAACGCCTGCTTGAAGCCAGCGGACGTGGTGACCGACCCCTGATTCCACACCGGGGGCTGACGGTCGCTGGGCACGTTGAGCGGCTCGACCACTTCGGCGCAAAAGCGTGCGGCCTCGGTGAGCACCGCCTCGGCGGTCTCCAGGCCGGCGTCCTCGAAGCCTGGCAACTGGCTCAGGGCTTCCAGTCCCGCCAGTTCCTTCATGCAAAACAGCATGTCTGCGACCGGTGCGGCGTAGCCCATGAAAACTCCTTGGATGACTCGATCAGGCCAGACGCTGCACGCAGCGCCGGCGTGACGCGTTAGAGCGCAGCAACCAGTGCAGGCACCGCGACGAACAGATCGGCTTCGAGCCCGTAGTCGGCCACGCTGAAGATCGGTGCTTCGCCGTCCTTGTTGATGGCGACGATGACCTTGCTGTCCTTCATGCCGGCCAGATGCTGGATGGCACCGCTGATGCCGCACGCCACGTACAGCTGTGGTGCGACGATCTTGCCGGTTTGGCCGACCTGCCAGTCGTTGGGCGCGTAGCCCGCATCGACCGCCGCGCGGCTGGCGCCAAGTGCGGCGCCGAGCTTGTCGGCCAACGGCACCAGCACCTCGTTGAACTTCTCGGGGCTGCCCATGGCCCGCCCACCGCTGACGATGATCTTGGCCGCGGTGAGTTCGGGGCGGTCGTTGCGCGCGATCTCGCTGCGCACGAAAGCCGAGCTTGCGGCATCGGCCGCGGCAGCCACCACCGTGACGCTCGCCGAGCCGCCTTCCGAGGCCACCGGATCGAAGCCGGTCGCGCGCACGGTGACGACCTTGACGGCGTCTGCGCTTTGCACGGTGGCGATCGCATTGCCGGCGTAGATCGGTCGCTCGAAGGTGTCGGCGCTGATCACAGCCGTGATGTCGGACAGCTGCGCCACGTCGAGCCGCGCGGCCACTCGCGGCGCGATGTTCTTGCCCGAGGCCGTGGCGGCGAACAGCACGTGCGAGTAGCCGCCTGCGGCGACTTGCGCGAGCACCTGCGCGGCCACTGCTTCGGCCAGCGCGTGAGCGAAGGCCGGCGCCTCGGCGTGCAGCACCTGCGCCACACCTGGAATCTGCGCCGCAGCCCGCGCAACAGCGCCCGCCTCATGGCCGGCCACCAGCACGTGCACGTCGCCGCCGATCTTCAGTGCGGCGGCCACGGTGTTGAGCGTTGCGCCCTTGAGCGACGCGTGGTCGTGCTCGGCAATCACCAGCGTGGTCATGTCAGATCACCTTTGCTTCGTTCTTGAGTTTGGACACCAGCGTGGCCACATCGGGCACCTTGATGCCGGCAGCGCGCTTGGGCGGCTCGGTGACTTTGAGCGTCTTGATGCGCGGCGCCACGTCCACGCCGAGGGCTGCCGGCGTGAGCATCTCGAGCGGCTTTTTCTTGGCCTTCATGATGTTGGGCAGGGTGACGTAGCGCGGCTCGTTGAGGCGCAAGTCGGTGGTGATGATCGCGGGCAGCGACAAGCGCAATGTCTCGAGGCCGCCGTCGACTTCGCGCGTGACCAGCGCGCTGCCGTCGGCCACCTCGACCTTCGAGGCGAAGGTGGCCTGCGGCCAATCGCCCAGTGCCGCGAGCATCTGCCCGGTCTGGTTGCAGTCGTCGTCAATCGCCTGCTTGCCCAGAATCACCAGGCCCGGCTGCTCGCGATCGACCAGCGACTTGAGCAGCTTGGCCACGGCCAGCGGCTGCAACTCGACGTCGGTCTCGATGAGGATGGCACGGTCGGCGCCGATGGCCATGGCGGTGCGCAAGGTTTCCTGGCACTGCGCCACCCCGCACGACACGGCGATGACCTCGGTGGCCACGCCCTTCTCGCGCAGCCGCACGGCTTCTTCGATGGCGATTTCATCGAACGGGTTCATGCTCATCTTGACGTTGGCCAGGTCAACACCCGACCCGTCGGACTTGACGCGCACCTTGACGTTGTAGTCAACAACGCGCTTGACCGCGACCAGAACCTTCATGCAAATCGCTCCTTGGGACAGGCCCTGCGGCCGAGGACCCGAACGTGTTGAGAAAGTTCGCGGCAGTGCGAACCGATGGTGCCCGGGACGGGGGTCGAACCCGTACACCCCTTCTCAGGAAGTGGCGGATTTTAAGTCCGCTGTGTCTACCAGTTTCACCACCCGGGCCCGCTTGAATTATGGGCGTGACAGGGGTGAAAACCAGCGCGGCGATGCGCTAAAGCTGAACGCGAACGATCGAGAAATCGTCGTCGAGCGGACCCGGCCCGTGCTTCATCTGGGCCCAGCGGAACAGGGCTTCCAGCGCGTCGGGGGCTTGCCCGTGGATGCGCATGAAATCCTCAAAGTCTTCGTAGGTCAGCTCGGTGCCTTCGGTGTCGCAGATCTCGAAGCAGCCGTCGCACAGCACCACCAGCTTGGCACCCGGCGGCACCACGTTGGTCTGCGAGTCGTAGGGCACGTCCTCGAACGCGCCGATGATCAGATTGCACGACAGCAGCCGCTCGGTCACGACGCTGCCGTCGGCTTGCGGAATCAGCAGCAGCGCGGCCGGGTGGCCGCCGCTCGAATGCCGGATGGTGCGCGTGGGCGCGTGATACACGCCGTACCACAGCGTGAAGTACATGTCGTTTTGCTTCGACATCAGGTAGATGTTGCTCAGCGCGGCGAGCACCGCGCCCGGGTCGCGCATGTCGACATTGGGAATCGAGCCGGAACGGATCTGGTTGATGGCGGTCACCGACAGCAGCGCCGGGCCGACACCGTGCCCGCAGACATCGAGCAGGTAGATGGCGAAGTGCTCGTCATCGATCCAGTGGTAGCCGAACGAGTCGCCACCGAGTTCGGCCGACGGCTCATAGAACCAGTCGATCTTGAGCGGCACCTCGGCAGGCGGCGGAAAGATCGAGCGCACGTACCTCAGCGCCTCGTTGAGCTCCTCATCGAGCCGGCGCTGGGTGCGCTCGAGCCGCTCTTTTTCCTGCGCCAGCTGCGCGTGCTGCAGTTTCTCGACATCGCGCAGGCGTTTTTTCTCGAGCGACGACGTCACGCGCGCGCGCAGCAAGGTCGGGTTGAAGTTCTTGGTGAGGTAATCCTCGGCGCCCGCTTCGATGCACTGAACGGCGTTTTCGATCTGGTCGACGCCCGAGATCACGATCACCGGCGGCGCGCCGAGCGCGGGCTCGGCCTTGAGGGCCAGCAGCAGCTCGATGCCGCTCATCTCGGGCATTTCCATGTCGAGCAGCATCAGGTCGAACGACTTGGCGCGAATCTGGTTCAGCGCGTCCAGACCGTGGCGTGCTTCCAGGATGTGGGTGACGCCCAGGTCATTGAGCGCGCGCACCAGCGCCAGCCGCATCATGCGGCTGTCGTCGACCACGAGGACACAGGCGTTTTTCAGCAAGTCGGCGTGCGACAGGCGCTCGGGGATGGCTGCTGTCGCGTCGCTGGTGGGGATGGATTGATTCATGGGGGTGTTCCGGCGTGCGGGTGCTGCGTGAGGGTGATCAGGTCGGCTTGGGAACGAGCGTCACCAGCCGCGCGGCCTTGGCCAGCAACTGCTCGTCGACAAACGGCTTGGTGATGTAGTCGCGAACGCCCAGTCGGGCCACCGTGGCGACGGTTTCGGGGTTGGAGTTCGCGGTCAGCATGATGACCTTGGTCTTCTTCAGGGACTCGTCGGCACGCAAGCGCTTGAGCATCTCGACGCCGTCCATCACCGGCATGTTGTAGTCGAGGATGATGAGATCGGGCCGGTGCTCCACCGTTTGCTGCAGGCCGATCTCGCCGTTTTCGGCTTCGAGCATGGAGCACTCGAAACGGCTGAACACTCTGGAGACGGCCTTGCGAACGAGGCCGCTGTCATCGACGCTGAGGATCTTCGGATTCATGTGGGCTCGAACCTTAAGGACATTGACAAGGTGAAAGGCAGGCCAGCGCAAGACCACGCGCCGGCGAAGTCGGGATCGATGTGGGTCCCCTCCGATGCGTCGGCCTGAAAACGCTGCACCTTCGGCGTGCTGAGGTCATTGAGGTAGCCGCTGGCCGTCAACGCGCCGCCGATCTGTCCGGTCAGCATGTTGCAGAACTCGCCAGCCAGATCCAGCTTGTCGGCATCCGAGGCGGTGGTCGTGTCGGGCAAGCCGAGCATGTGTGCCACCATCAGGTTGGCCAGCGCGTCGGGCAGCGACAAGATGATCTCGCCGCGCACCCTCGCACCCGACAGGTCAATGCGGCTTTGCAACCTCGAGGCGTAGCCGGCTGGCGCGACGGGCGGCTCGGCCAAAGCCTCGGCCGTCAGGTGGAACTGCGTGTTCAGCACATGGTGGACCGCCTTGGCCACGATGGGCGCCAGGCGGGGCTCGGTATGGGCGGTGTTCACTCCGGATGCCTTCCCGTCAGAGCGTGCATGAGGGCCTGCGGCATGCGGTGCAGCGGCACCACCTTCTCGGCGGCACCGAGCTTGATCGCCGCCTGGGGCATGCCGAACACGACGCAGCTGCTCTCGTCCTGAGCCAGCGTGCGAGCGCCCAGCGTGCGCAACGCCAGCATGCCGCGCGCGCCGTCGATGCCCATGCCGGTCAGCAGCACGGCCACCGCGTCCTGGCCCGCGTGCTCGGCCGCCGAGCGGAACAGCACATCGACGGCCGGGCGGCAGTGGTGCACGGGCGGCGACTGCGCGAGCCGCACGCGGTAGCCCCCCGGCGTCTTCACGAGTGCCATGTGGAAGTCTCCCGGCGCCACCAGGCAACTGCCCCATGACACCTCCTCGCCGTCTTCGGCCTCACGCACGGGGAACGGGCACAACTCATCAAGGTGCTGCGCCATCGTGCGTGAAAAGCGCGGCGGAATGTGCTGCACCACCAGGATCGGCGGCAGATCGGCCGGAAGGCGAGGCAACAGGAAGCGCAACGCCTCGACACCGCCCGTGGACGCGCCGATCACGATGACGCGACCCGGCGCGCTCGTCACGCCATCCCCGTGCAGCGCAGGCTGGACTTGCATCGCCCCGGTCGCCCCCTGCCAGCGCTGCGATCGGGCGGCCGCCTTGACCAGTTGCGCAAGGTGCCGGGCCACCTCGCCGAGCGCCTGGCTGCCATCGGGTTTGCCCACCACATCGACAGCGCCGGCGGCCAGCGCTTCCATGGCCATGGCCGAGCCCGCCGGGGTGGCCGAGCTGATCACCACCACGGGAATCGGGTGATGCTCTTGCAAGATCTTCAGGAAAGTCAGGCCGTCCATGCGCGGCATCTCGAGGTCGAGCGTGAGCACATCGGGGCGCAAGGCCAGGATGCGGTCGCGCGCCACGTAGGGGTCGCTGGCCACGCCGACAACCTCGATCGCCGGGTCGCGCGCCAGCGCCTGCGTGATCGAACGCCGGGCGATGGCCGAGTCATCGACCACCAGAACGCGAATCTTGGCCGGGCTGTTCATGGCTTCTTGTAGACCCCCTGCCCGACGGGCTGCAAGGCGTGCTTGATGCCCAGCAGGCTTTCCGAATAGCCGATGACCAGATAGCCGCCCGGCACGAGGTGGCTGGCCAGCTGTTCGACCGCGGCCTCGCGCGAGGACACATCGAAATAGATCATGACGTTGCGACAAAAGATGGCGTGCTGGCGCGCGGCGATGGGGTAGCGGTCCTGGAACAGGTTGATGCGATCGAACTGCACGCGGCGCTTCAACTCGGCGCGAACACGGCACTTGCCGTGCGACTCGGCAAAGCCCTGCTCGAAATACCGCTGCAGCCACTCAGGTCGAACGGTACCCACGCGGTCCATGCGGTACACGCCGAGTCGCGCATGGGCCAGCATGCGCTTCGAGATGTCGGAGGCCAGCACCTCCCACTGCGCCGTGGGGCGGCCACGCAGTTGCTCGGCCAGTGTCACGGCGATCGAATAGGGTTCCTCTCCGGAGGACGCCGCGGCCGACCACACTCGCAGCGGCGAACCCGAGGCCAGGGCGCCCGGCAAGAACTCCGGAATGACGGTTTTGGCCAGGAACTCGAAGTGCTCGGCCTCGCGAAAGAACTGGGTGTGGTTGGTGGACACCAGGTCGACCAGTTCTTCCACTTCATCGGCATCGCCACGTTCGGCGAGTGCGACGGCATAGTCGCTGCAGTTGTAAAAACCGAGCGCATGCGAGCGCTTGCGCAGCCGGTTGGCCAGCATCAATTGCTTGTCGGGCCCCACACGGATGTGGCTGTGCTCGTAGACGAGGTCCACCAGGATCCGAAAGGCCTGATCCGACAACTCATGGGCGACCGTATTCACGCTCCGGGTGACGCAGCCAAGCGGTCCGACTCAAAAATTGCGGAAGCTGCCGCTGCCCGCCTCGCCATCCTTTGGCTCAGGCATCGGGATGTTGCCCAGCGCGTGCATGCGCGAGCCGCTGATGGCCGCCGGTGCCGGTGCCGGTGCCGGTGCCGATGCCGGCCGGTTGTGCGCAACCGCTGTCGGCACGGTCGGCTTGATCGGCCGGCCGTAGCGAGCCGATGAGCCGGCGGCGGCGGACTCCCGGGTGTGAGATGCGGTGGCGGATCCACCGCTGATGAGCGCACGCAGGCGGCCCACCAGGCCTTTCATCATTTCGGCCTGGGCGTCGAGCTGCTCTGCGGCAGCCGCGCTTTCCTCGGAGCTGATGGAGTTGCTCTGGGCGATTTGCTCCATCTGGTTGACGGCCACCCCGACCTGTTCGATGCCCTGGGCCTGCTCGCTGGCAGCGCTGGCGATTTCACCCACCAGCGAGTCGGTGGCCGTGACCTTGTCGGTGATCTGCTCAAGCGCACGACCGACCTGCGCCGTGCACTCGGCGCCCCGGCGGCTGTTGGCGATGGCCGCATCGATCTTGTCGGCGGTTTCGCGAGCGGCGGCCGCGCTGCGCTGCGCGAGCGAGCGGACCTCGTCGGCCACCACCGCAAAGCCGGCACCGGCCTCACCGGCGCGCGCCGCCTCGACAGCGGCATTGAGCGCCAGGATGTTGGTCTGGAAGGCAATCTCGTCGATGTTCTTGACGATCTTGGCCACCTCGGCGCCCGACACGTCGATGGCCGTCATGGCCAGCCTCATGTCGACCATGATCTTGCCGCCCTCCTCGGCCACGCCACGCGCCTGCGCGGCCAGATCCTTGGCCCGCTCGGCGTTGTCGGCGGTGGCACGCACCATGCTGGATATTTCTTCCAGCGAAGCGCTGGTTTCCTCGACCGCCGAGGCCTGATCGCTCGCCCCCGACGACAGCATCTGGCTGGCCATCGACACCTGGCGGGCGGCAGACGCCGTCTGCAAGGCGCTGGCATCGAGGCTGCCGATGATTTCGCCGAGCACACGGCTCGTCGAGCGCACGATGAAAAAGCTGATGCCAAGGGCCAGCAGCAGCACGAAGACCACCGAGATCTTCAGCACCTGCATGGCCGAAGCCGACACGGACTTGCCCAGATCGCCGGCAGCACGGGCGACTTTTTCGTTGTAGCGCACGTTGTCGTCGATGGCGGAAACCAGCTTGTTTTGTGCCGGCGAGAGCAGCACGCGCAGCCCTTTGCGCGACTCGACGGCGCTGGGCGCGGACGCCGAAGCCTCCGCAGGCTGCACCTCAGGCTTTTCCCCGTATTGCCGGGCGGTGGCCTGCACGTCAGCCAGCCCCAGCTTGATCTCGCCAAACAACCGTCGGTCTTCTTCGTCTGCGATCAGCGACGTCTCGTATCGGTCGACCAGCCCCTTGAGCACGGCCTGCTCTTTGGCGAGCGACTCTTGCAGCGGCGCACGGCGATTGGCATCGGCCGCGGCGATGTCGTCGTGCGCAATGGCTTGCCGGCGTGTGGAGCGGCTGATCTCGTGCAGCGTCACGATGCTCGGCACACTGTTGTCTGACAGCTCGGTGATGCTTTGCGACATCGCCTGCATGCGCTCAAATGCGAACGCGCCAATCAACAGGGTCAGCAGCACCAGGGCACTCAAGCCCGCCGTGATGCGTCGCGAGATGGTCCAGTTGTTCATGTTGATGTCGCCTTGGAGGGTGCAGCGGGGGTGGAGTTGGACGGGGCCGAAATCGCCAGGCTGCCGTCCTCCTGGAAGATCTTCTCGATGTCGAGCAGCGTCTTGACGCCGCCGCGGATCGTGGCCACGCCCAGCATGTAGCGCGTGTCGAGCGTGCCGCCGAAATCGGGGGTGGGTTCGATGTCGGCGCTGGCCAGGTTGACCACCTCTTCGACCGCATCGACGACAGCGCCCATCAGCGTGCTGGCACCACCGGTCAACGAGCGGATCTGCACGATGATGACGCAGCAACGGTCACCCAGCGTCGACGCCGGCATCTCGAACTTCGCGCGCAGGTCGATGACGGCGATCACCGTGCCGCGCAGGTTGATGACGCCCTTGACGTACTCGGGCATGCGCGGAACCGGCGTGATCGGGCACAGCCGGATGATTTCGCGCACGTTGAGCACCGGCAGCCCGTAGGAGTCGTTCCCGAGCATGAACGTCAGGTAGCGACCGGCGAGCGTGCCGGTGCCCGGTGAGTTCGGAGTAGCGAGGTTGTTGCTCATGCGTGAGTCCCTGTGGATGGCGGCGCTTGGCCCGCGCGATTGTCCAGCGGCAGCTTGACCAGCGTGTCCACATCGAGGATCAGGCCAACCCAGCCGTCTCCGAGCACCGCGCCGCCCGCCACCAGGTTCTGGTTCTCGAAGGCACGGCCCAGGCTCTTGATGACCACCTCTTGCTTGCCGATCAGCTGGTCGACGAGCAGCGCGCGCGAGGCCCCGCCCGACTCGACCACCACGATGATTCCTTCCTCGATCGAGGCCGCACGCGACTTGACGCCGAGGTGGTTGCCCAGCCGCAGCAAAGGCGTTTGCCGGCCCCTCACACTGATCATCTCGCCGCGCTCGTGCACGGTGCTGATCATTCCCGCGCGCGGCCGGAACGACTCGCACACCGACAGCGTGGGGATGATGTAGCGGTCATCGCCAATGCCCACCAGCAGGCCATCGATGATCGCCAGCGTCAGCGGCAGCAAGATCGTGAACGTGGTGCCCGCACCCGGCTCGGACTCGATCTCGACCTTGCCGCGCAGGGTCTGGATGTGATCGAGCACCAGGTCCATGCCCACGCCACGGCCGGACAGCTCGGTGACCGTCTCCACCGTCGAAAAGCCCGGCAGGAAAATCAGCGCGAAGACCTCGGCCTGCGTCAGCACGGCGTCGGGCTGGACCAGACCGCGATCGACGGCCTTGGCCAGGATGCGCTTGGCGTCAAGCCCCCGACCATCGTCTTGAATGCGGATCACGATCCCGCCGCGCTGATGGGAGGCCGACAGCCGGATCGTGCCGGTGGCCGGTTTGCCGCCGGCGGCGCGGGCGGCGGCCTGTTCGAGTCCGTGATCCACCGCATTGCGAATCATGTGGATCAGCGGATCGCTCATCTTCTCGACGATGTTGCGGTCGAGCTCGGTCTCTTCGCCCTCGAGCACCAGCTGCACCTGCTTGCCCTGCAGCACGCCCAGGTCGCGCACCAGCCGGCTCATCTTCTGAAACAAGCCGCGGATGGGCACCATGCGCAGCGACATCGCATTGCGCTGCAGCTCCGACGTCACGCGACTGAGCTGGCGCAAGCTGCGCGACAGCTGCAAGCTGTTGATACCTTGCACTTCGGGGTTTTGCACCACCATCGACTGCGCGATCACCAGCTCACCGACCAGGTTCACCAAGGCGTCGAGCTTTTCGGTGTCGAGCTTGACAAAGCCGCCACCCGCACCCGGGTGGCCCGCGTCGCGCGCGACCTTGGGTGGTTCGTTGCTGCCCGCGCGCTCGGCCACCACGGCACGCGCGCTTGGCGCATCGGCCGGGGCTGGCGAGCTCGGCGCGGCAGGCTCGTCAAACGGTGACGCTGCGGCAGGGATGACGACCACGACTGCAGGCACCTCGATGACTGCCACTTGCGGCGCCGGAGCCACCGGTGCGGGAGCCGCCGGCGCGTCGCCTCGCAACGCGGCACGAACGCGCATCAGGATGTGCCGGGTCGGCACCGCGATCGGGTCGGCGGTCTGGCGCCCATCGAGCTGGTTGCCGATCTCGGTGGTGAATTGGTTGAGCGCATCGGCACCGGCCAGGATCGAGTCGATGACCTCGCGGTTGATGCTCAGATCGGCCCGGCGCACGGCGTCCAGCAGCGTCTCGAGTTCATGGGCAAGCTCGCCCAGCGCCGCCAGATGCAGGAAACCCGCACTGCCCTTGAAGGTGTGAAAGGCCCTGAAGATCGCGTCGATGGTGCCCTTGTCGGAGGGGTTTTCTTCCAGCACCAGCACGCCGCGCTCGATGTCCTGGAGCAGTTCCATCGACTCACCGTAGAACTCGCGCAGCAGTTCCTGATCCTGAGCCAAATTGAGCTGGATCGGCACGATGGGCTCGACATCGGGAGCGGCCGTGGTGCTCGCAGCTCCGGCGAGCGCCTGGGCGGGCTGGCCCGACAGATCGGTCGAGACCCACTCGGGCGGCATCGCGCGTGGGGCCTCGCCCTGCTCGATCGCCACCAGCACCGCGTTGGCCCAGTGGTGCCACTCGCCCAGCAGACCGATCGACGTCCGGTTGAAGCGCACCGGCCCGCTCAGGATCTCGTCGATCCACCGGCGCAGCACCACCACGCCGCTCACGAGCGCCACCGGAGCCCCAGCCTCCGCCTCGATCAGCTGCTCGAGATCCATGCACAGCGCATTGATGGCGAGCAGCCCGGAATCCTGATCCGGAACCACGAAGGCCAGCTCTTCGGCCAGCTGACTGATCAAAGTGGCCGCGACCTCGAGGTTCTCGGGGGTCCACGGCGCACCTGCAAGCGGATTCATCGCGTCAATGCCTCGCCAAAAACTGTGTCATCTCGATGCCGAGAGTCTAGGCGAGAGAGCCAACAGCCACCGGCTGGGGCGCCAGGCGGCGCAGCAGCCAGATGATCCGCTCAAAGGTCAGCGTCGCCGACAGCAGGGATTCACGCCCGCAAATGCTGGCACCGCCGGCAAGCAGCTCTTCGCGCACGCGCTCCATCAGGGCACTGCGCTCCTCGGTCAGGATGAAAAGCATCTCCACCGCATCCGCCGAATCGTCGCCCGCGGTGTCGGCGGCCACCATCAAGATGGCGTGCAGCCCTTCGACCATGTGCGCGGCGAATGCCGGCCTTTCGGCCAGTGGCACGCCGATGAGTTCCGATGAAAACTGATGCAAGGCCGCTTGCAGCGGGCGCAGCGTTTGCAGCCTGCTTCGCGCGGCGAACACCAAGTCGATGCCGGCCATGTCCGGATTGGCCCGGATCGTGGCACTCAGGAAGCGGTCCATTTCCTCGGCGATGGCCTCGCTGGCCGCCGCACGCAACGTCAACGGCGCGGCCTGCGCCGAACGCTCATCCTCGGGGCGCACATCTTCGAGAAAATCGGGCAGCAGGCTCACCAGCCGGCGGTGCTCGAGTTCCACCAGCGACAGCGCAGTGGCCGGATCGCCTGTGGCTTCTTCGAACAGGAAGTGCGGCTTCATGAGCACCTCTTCCATCGAGGGTGGTGCCAGCTTGCGCACCAGACCCAGCAGCCAGCGCGCGCTGATCTGGCTGGTCAGCACCAGAACCCCCTGGAAAAGCACATAGGCCACTGCGCATTGGGTCGCGGGGGAATCGGACACCGAGCGCAACAGCGCCAGCACGAGCGGCACGCCGGCGCCCTTCTCGATGAAAAACAGCGGCAGCAACACCAGCGCCGTCATCGCACGCAAGACAGCCTGGCACAAGGACAGCTGCCGCGAAGTGCCCTCCATGCCCGAGGCCAGCAGCAGCACGGCAAAGCCCGAGCCCACGCTGGCGCCGTAGATCATCAGCACGGTTTGATCCAGGCTGAGCAGGCCCTCATGAACCAGAGGCAACGCCAGCACCGTGACGATGGAAGACGACTGCACTGCCACCGCGATGACGAAACCAGCCACCAGCGCGATGGCCACGCCCGAGCCCGAGAACTCGACGAACTCGCGCATCCACGGCTCGCTGCCCAGCGAGGCGATGCTGCCCTTGAGCATCGTCAGTCCGAACAGCAGCAGACCCAGACCGAGCAGCGCAAACACCACGTGCCGGTAGCGGTTTGACTGCTCGAGGCCCAGGAAAAACGACAACCCGACGATGCCCAGCAGCAGCAGCACCATCGAGTGGATGTTGACCGCCGCGAGCAGCACCAGCGCCGAGGTGCCCACGTTGGCCCACGACAGCATGGGCAGCGCGCGCGCCAGGGTCAGCGCGCCCGCCGTGACCAGGCCTGACGTCACGAAGGTGACGGCCCCGGTGGATTGCGTCAGGGCGCCAAACATCAGGCCCAATGACTGCGGCGCCATGGGGCGCCCCAGGCTGCGAACCATGAAGGCGTGAAAGCTGCCCCCGCCGAGTTGGCGAACGTGCGTGCTGATCATGCGCATGCCAACGAAGAACAGCCCGAGACCCGCCCAGGCCGTGACGCCCAGGTCGTTCATCGGGCGAGCGCCGGATGCCTGAGGATGCGCCAGATCATGATCGCCACCATCGCGAGCGCGAAGAGGATGGCGGACCAGACGAATCGCGAAAGGGTTTCAAAGCGGGACTCACCCAGCTGCTGCGACTTGCTCAAGCTCGCGTCGATGGCCCGTCGGATCAGCACCGGAATGGACTCCATGCGATCGCTCACTGCCCTGTCGGCGCCACGAAGCATCCCGTCGGCCAGCATCGGATCCCAGCCATCCATGGCGTCGTCGGCCGATGCCGCCGCGAGGCCGCGCTCGTACTGCTCATTGAGCGCCACCAGTTCAGCAACGATTTCGGAAACATCGACCGCATCGGCCAGCTTGTATGGCGCTCCGGCGTCGTTCAAGAGTTGCAAACGGTCCACCCTGGCCGGCAGCGACTGCAGCACCTCGATGGTCTTCTTGGCTTGCGCACGAAAAGCGGCGCTGTAGCGATCGCGGTCTGCCTCGACGTGCCCGCGCAGCAAGATGTTCTTCCACTCCTGAACCTGCACCTTGAAACTCGCTTGAACCGAGCGCGCATCGCTGACCACGCCGGACGCTTCCATCAGCGTTTTCTCGGTGTGCCGATGGAACTGGCTCAATGACCAAGAGGAAAACAAACCGGCGACCCCGGTGGTCAGCACCATGAGAAGCATCAGACTGGCCAGATTGACCAGGGAGCGGCGCAGGTCGATGAGGTCGGAGGCGTTGAGTTTCGACATGGGATGAGGGACGCTCGCTTGATCAGAAAAATGACAACTGAGGCACATGGGCACCGCCAACCCAGACGCCGCCCAGAGCCCCCCTGAGACGGCACGAAGTATCACCCACGGCCGGCACCACGGCGATCGCGCCTGCGCCAACCGAACAGCCCTGTCGTCACACGCCCGTGGGCTGCTGCGGACCGCTACACGGTTCGCAGCAGGCTCGATCCGAAGTTCGTGCAGTCGAAGGCGTGCAGCCCGAATTCATCGGACAGATCCGCGCACACCTTGATGCCGCGCACGCTGTTGCCGCGCGCATCAAGCCGCGGCGAATAGACGGCTATCCCCATCTGACGGTTGACCACCGCCATGATGCCGCCGGCGACGCCACTCTTGGCCGGCATGCCCACGCGAAAGGCCCACTCGCCCGCGTAGTCGTACATGCCGCAGGTGAACATCGCTGCCAGCGCGTCGCGCACGCAGAAGGCATCAAACACCTCCGCGTGGGTCTGTGGGTTCTCGCCCACGTTGGCCAAGGTGGCACCGATGGCGGCGAGGTCACGGCAGTTCACGAGCACCGAGCACTGCGCAAAGTATTGGTGCAAGGTGTGATCGACGTGCTCGTCGATCACATCGAAATTGCGCAGCAGGTAGGCGATGGCGCGGTTGCGGTTGCCGGTGGACGACTCCGACGCATAAACGTCTCCATCCACCCGCAACGGCCTGCCGGCCGCGCGACTGAGTCGCTCCACGAACGCGGCCACGCCGGCCTCAGCAGACTCGCCCTTGATCAACGAGGCCGTGGCAATGGCTCCGGCATTGACCATGGGGTTGAACGGACGCTTGACCTTGGGGCACAGCTCCACCGAGTTGAAGGCATCGCCGCTCGGCTCGATGCCCACATGCGACAGCGTCTTGTCACGCCCGTGCTGCTCGAGCGCCATCAGGAAAGCCAGCGGCTTGCAGATGGACTGGATGGTGAATTCCTCAGCCACGTCACCCACCGAGAACTCCTGGCCATCCGCCGTGACCATACTGATGCCGAAGTGGTCGGGGTTGGCCTTGCCCAGCTCAGGGATGTAGGTCGCAACCGCCCCCTCGTCGTTCGAACGGTGCTTGTCGTGAAGGTGCGTGAGGAAACTCGCGAGCTCGGAAATGTTGACCATCAGGACACCGCGCGTTGCTGAGGGCACTACCCGAGTTTTCGGGTGAGAAACGACGCTTGGGCGTCAGCCGAACATGAACGCCGAGGCCAGCACCGCCTGCAACTCGGCGATGGTGCTGGTGAGCTCGCGACTGATTTCCTCGAGGTTGGCGATCTGGTTGATGCGCGGGCTCAGGCGGTGCAGCTCGGTGGTGCTGAGCAGCCGCTCGATGATGCCGGTGGCGCGCAACAGGCCGATCAACAGCGCGTCGCGCGTGTCGGGGATCTCGTCGTTGTTGAGCAGCGTCATGACGCGGCTCTTGACCTCGCGCTCTTCGAGGCCGCTCGTGGGCGGGTAGGTTCGGGTCTTGAACACCCACAGCAGCCGCTTCTCTAGCGAGCGCAGCACGCCACGATCGACCAGCCCGCCAATCACGCGTTCGCACAACTCGGGGCCCGGCTGTGACAGCCGGCGCAGCCACACGCCCGTCGGTTGAACCTGAGGCTCGGCGCTGATCTGGGCCAGCGCGTCATCCAGCAGGGCATTGCCCGTGGTTTCAGATGACAGAACGAACAATTTTTCGGGGTCGGTGTCGATGCGCCCGACCAGAGTCAACTCCATCACCAAAGCCGCAGCCAGGGCGAATTCGAGCGAGAACTGCGGCAAGCTGATGAGCGAACCGCTTTCGTCATCGAGCGCGATCAGCACCAGCTCTTCGGCCAGCGTGAGTTGGGTGTGGGTGGTCATGGTGCGGCTCAGGCCTGAATCGCGATGATCTTGTCGAAACCGCTGATCTTGAGCACTTCCAGCGTCGCGGGCTTGGGCGCCAGCAGCGTGACTTTCCCACCCTTGGCCTTGGCCGCCTTGGCCGCCACCAGCAACACGCGCAGGCCCGCGCTGCTGACGTAATCGAGCTCCGACAGGTCGATGTCGATGGAATCGACATCGCCCACGAGCAGCGACTGAAGCGCCTTCTCGTGTGCTGCAGAACTGGCTCCATCAAGACGGCCGGCGAGTTTGTAAGATGTCGAGCTCATGTTGAAGCGTCCGTGAAAGTGTGTGGGGTGAGCGACCGTGGGCTGATTGGTGCGCTCGCAAGACCTTTCACTTTACCTTGCTTTGCTGCGCCCGGACCGGAGCCCTTTGCGGCCGCGGATTCTTCCGACCAGGCCATGCCCCGCCGAGTGGGGGGCCGCGAAGAATGTGGGGTAAAACCCTCCCCTGAGGTCCAACACGTGTCACAACAGATCACCCTTGAATTGAAAGCCGACATGGCCGGCCTGCAAACGGCCGATCGGGCACTCGACGAGTTTGCCGCGCCCAGGGCATGGCCCGAGACGGCGCTGTTCCAGGTCAGGCTGGTGCTCGAGGAAATCATGATGAACGTCATTTCCTACGGATCGGACGGCGCAGTCATTCCGAACGTGCGGCTCCACCTGGCGCAACAGGGCGCAGCGCTGTCCATGGAGATCGCCGACGACGGCGTCGCCTTCGATCCGCTGCAGGCGCCCGCGCCCGACCTCGACGCCGACATCGACGATCGCCCCATCGGCGGGCTGGGCGTGTTCCTGGTTCGCGAGCTGATGGACAGCGTGGCCTACCGTCGTGAAGCCGGCTGGAACCGGCTGTCGGTCACCAAGACGCTGAGCTGAGCGCGCCGCGCACGCCGGCTTCGCGAAACACGACCGGTCACCACACGCTAACGCGCGCTCATGGCCGCATGGTGGCCGAGCAGTCCGTTTCAGGGTGGTAGCACGCTACCGTTTTGGGTTGGCAGCGAGCCGTTTTGAGTGGCTTTTGAGGCTGCTACCGGCTGATTCCGCGGAGGCTGAAACCAGCCAAGCGCTTGATTTCACTATGTCTTTTTGGAGGCGCGGCCCAGAGTCGAACTGGGCTAGACGGATTTGCAATCCGTTGCATAACCGATTTGCTACCGCGCCGTGAGGAAGATCCGCCTCAGGGGCGAAAAAGGGAAGCTGGTGCTTCCCTTTTTCAATTTTTGGAGCGGGATAAGAGACTCGAACTCTCGACCTATACCTTGGCAAGGTATCGCTCTACCAACTGAGCTAATCCCGCACACTTCTGTGCAAAACAGAGAACCAAAATTGTACATCGAGAACCCCCTGGCTCTCGATGCCAGAGCGTCAATGTTTCATGGCATCGGCAGTGGTCGGCGCAGCCACGGCTGCCGCTGCCGCAGGCTCGGCCTTGACTTCGGGTTTCACCGGTTCGTCATCGGGAAGCGGCTGCGGCAGGCTTTGCAAGGCGATCTCCAGCACCTGATCAATCCACTTGACGGGAATGATTTCGAGGTTGCTCTTCACGTTCTCAGGAATGTCCTGAAGATCCTTGACGTTCTCTTCGGGAATGATCACCGTCTTGATGCCGCCACGGTGGGCTGCAAGCAACTTTTCCTTGAGGCCGCCGATGCCCGTGACCTCACCGCGCAAGGTGATTTCGCCGGTCATCGCGACATCAGCGCGAACCGGAATGCCCGTGAGTGCCGAGACGAACGCCGTGGTCATGGCCGCACCCGCGCTGGGGCCGTCCTTGGGCGTGGCGCCATCGGGCACGTGGATGTGGATGTCACGCTTTTCGAACAGCTCATCCTTGATGCCCAGACGACGGGACCGCGAACGAACCACCGAGCGGGCCGCTTCAACCGACTCCTTCATGACGTCGCCGAGCGAGCCGGTGCGAATGATCACGCCCTTGCCCGGCATCATGGCCGATTCGATGGTCAGCAGATCGCCGCCCACTTCGGTCCAGGCCAAGCCCACAACCTGACCGACCTGGTTCTGCTTTTCGGCTTGTCCGTAGTCGTACTTGCGAACGCCCAGGAAATCGTTGAGGTTATCGCCCGTCACCACCATTTTTTCGGTGAACTGCTTGAGCTGGATGCCCTTGACCACCTTGCGACAGATCTTCGAGATCTCGCGCTCGAGCGAACGCACACCGGCCTCGCGGGTGTAGTAGCGGATGATTCCGCGCACGGCCGACTCGGCGACTTCCATCTCCTCGTCCTTCAGGCCGTTGTTCTTGGCCTGCTTGGGCAGCAAATAGCGCTGGGCAATGTTGACCTTTTCGTCTTCGGTGTAACCCGACAGGCGAATGACTTCCATCCGGTCGAGCAGCGCCGGCGGGATGTTCATCGAGTTCGATGTCGCGATGAACATCGTGTCTGACAAATCGAAGTCGACTTCGACGTAGTGATCGCTGAAGGTGTGGTTTTGCTCCGGGTCGAGCACCTCGAGCAAGGCGCTCGATGGGTCGCCGCGGAAGTCCATGCCGAGCTTGTCGATCTCATCGAGCAGGAACAACGGATTGCGCGTGCCGACCTTGCTGAGCGACTGCAGCACCTTGCCCGGCATCGAGCCGATGTAGGTGCGACGGTGGCCGCGAATCTCGGCCTCGTCGCGCACGCCGCCCAGCGCCATGCGCACGAACTTGCGACCGGTCGCACGTGCCACGCTCTGACCGAGCGACGTCTTGCCCACGCCGGGAGGGCCGACCAGACACAGGATCGGCGCTTTCACCTTGTCGACGCGCTGCTGCACCGCGAGGTACTCGAGGATGCGGTCCTTGACCTTTTCGAGCCCGTAGTGGTCTTCATTGAGCACGCTCTCGGCAAACGCCAAGTCGTGCTTGATCTTGGTCTTCTTGGTCCAGGGCAGGTTGACCAAGGTGTCGATGTAGTTGCGCACCACGGTGGCCTCGGCCGACATCGGTGACATCAGCTTGAGCTTCTTGAATTCCGAGTCGACCTTCTTGCGGGCGTCCTTGGGCATCTTGGCGGCGATGATCTTCTTTTCCAGTTCCTCCATGTCGGCGCCTTCTTCGCCGTCACCGAGTTCCTTCTGGATCGCCTTGACCTGCTCGTTGAGGTAGTACTCGCGCTGGCTCTTTTCCATCTGGCGCTTGACGCGGCCACGGATGCGCTTTTCCACCTGAAGGATGTCGACTTCATGCTCGAGCTGCTCGAGCAACTTCTCGAGCCGCTTGTCGACTGCAAACAGATCAAGCACCGACTGCTTGTTCTCAAGTTTGAGCGGCAGATGCGCGGCGATGGTGTCGGCCAGACGGCCGGCATCGTCGATGCCGGCGATCGAGGTCAGGATCTCGGGAGGGATCTTCTTGTTGAGCTTGACGTACTGATCGAACTGCTGCGTCACCGCGCGACGCAGGGCCTCGATCTCTGGCTTGGTGTCCAGTTCGGGCGGCCGCGGCGTGACCACCGACGTGAAGAACTCGCCGTTGTCGGTGATGCTGTGGGTGTGGGCGCGCTGGATGCCTTCGACAAGAACCTTCACGGTGCCATCGGGAAGCTTGAGCATCTGCAAGATAGTGGAAACGCACCCCACCTCGAACATGTCGTCAGGCTTGGGCTCGTCCTTGCCGGCAGCCTTTTGAGCGACCAACATGATCTGACGACCGGCCTCCATGGCCGATTCGAGTGCCTTGATGGACTTGGGGCGACCCACGAACAGCGGGATCACCATGTGAGGGAACACCACCACGTCGCGCAATGGCAGCAGCGGCAGGGTGATGGGTTCAGCGGGTAGAACGGGATGTCCGGACATGAAGACCTCTCTATGTCGAACCTATTTACGGTTCGAGCTTTGAATTACAAGAAGCCGTCGACGCGTGGCCTGAAATTCAACCAGGCCCGTGATGCCCTTTCAGGCGCTGGCCTTGGCCTGCTCTCGATAAACGAGCAGGGGTTTGGCACCGTCCTCGACCGTGTGCTCATCGAGCACCACCTTGACGACGCCTTCAAGGGCAGGCAGATCAAACATGGTGTCGTTCAAGGACTGTTCCATGATCGATCGCAGGCCGCGGGCTCCGGTCTTTCGAGCCAAGGCCTTGCGGGCAATCGCCGCCAGCGCCGAGGGCCGGATCTCCAGATCGACGCCGTCCATGTTGAACAACTTCTGGTACTGCTTGACCAGTGCGTTCTTGGGCTCGGTGAGGATCTGGATCAAGGCGTCCTCGGTGAGTTCGCCCAACGTGGCCATCACAGGCAGCCGCCCGACCAGTTCGGGAATCAAGCCAAACTTGATCAGGTCCTCGGGCTCGGCATCGCGAAACACCTCACTGACCTTGCGCTCGGCCTTGCTCTTGACATTGGCGCCAAAGCCGATGCCCGACTTCTCGGACCGGTTCTGGATCACCTTCTCAAGCCCGTCGAAGGCGCCGCCGCAAATGAACAGGATGTTGGTCGTGTCGATCTGCAGGAAGTCTTGGTTCGGGTGCTTGCGCCCACCTTGCGGCGGCACGCTGGCCATGGTGCCTTCGACCAGTTTCAGCAAGGCTTGCTGAACGCCCTCACCCGACACATCGCGTGTGATGGATGGGTTGTCGGCCTTGCGGGAGATCTTGTCGATCTCGTCGATGTAGACGATGCCGCGCTGGGCTTTCTCGACGTCGTAGTTGCAGTTCTGCAGCAACTTCTGAATGATGTTTTCAACGTCCTCACCCACGTAACCGGCTTCGGTCAGGGTGGTCGCATCGGCGATGACGAACGGCACGTTGAGCAACCGGGCCAGCGTTTGCGCGAGCAGCGTCTTTCCTGAGCCGGTGGGCCCGATCAGCAAGATGTTGCTTTTGGAAAGCTCAACCTCGTCCTTGTTGACGCTGATGTGCTTGAGCCGCTTGTAGTGGTTGTAGACCGCCACCGCCAAGGTGCGCTTGGCGGGCTCCTGCCCGATCACATACTGGTCAAGGCTCTCCTTGATTTCGCTGGGAATCGGCAAATCGGACTTGGCCGACTTGGCGTCGGTGGACTCTGCGGGAATCTCGTCGCGGATGATGTCATTGCACAGCTCGATGCATTCATCGCAGATGAACACGGACGGGCCCGCAATGAGCTTCTTCACCTCATGCTGGCTCTTGCCGCAGAAGGAGCAGTACAAGACTTTTTCGCTCGAAGAGCCTTTTTTTTCGGCCATGAAATGGGTACCTGGCAGCGGAATTGCTGTTTTGATAATAGAGCAAAGGAAAACGGAGCCTGGCTGCGAAGAAAGGCTCCGTTGACTGTTCTCATCGTGCGCTTTGAGCGCTCAACTCCGCTTCGAAATCACCTGATCGATCAGTCCGTAATCGCGAGCTTCGTCCGCAGACATGAAGAAGTCTCGTTCTGAATCGGCGCGGATTTTTTCCAGCGTCTGACCCGTGCGCTCGGCGAGGATCGTGTTGAGACTCTCGCGCAGTTTCAAGATCTCGCGGGCCTGAATCTCGATGTCGGTGGCCTGACCCTGCGCACCGCCCGAAGGTTGGTGAATCATCACCCTTGAATTGGGCAGCGCGAAACGCTTGCCCTTGGCGCCGGCTGCCAGCAAGAACGCGCCCATGCTGGCCGCGATCCCCATGCACAAGGTCGACACGTCGGGCTTGATGAACTGCATGGTGTCAAAGATCGACATGCCCGCGCTCACCGAACCACCCGGCGAGTTGATGTAGAACGAAATGTCCTTGTCCGGGTTTTCGCTTTCGAGGAAGAGCAACTGCGCCACCACGACATTGGCGGTCTGGTCGTTGACGGGACCGACCAGGAAGATCACCCGCTCGCGCAACAGCCTGGAGTAGATGTCGTAGGCGCGCTCGCCGCGGCCTGATTGCTCAATGACCATGGGCACCATGCCCAAGCCTTGCGTGTGAATGGCGCTCATGGGTACTTCCTTGTTGTCAGGTTGACAGGCGATCAGTTCGCCGCCATCAGTTCATCGAAAGGCAGTTGCTTGTCGGTCACCTTGGCACGGGCCATCACGAACTCGGCCACGTTCATCTCGACCACCACGGCCTCGACCTCGGCCATGCGCTGGCGGTCGCCCAGATACCAGCGAACGACCTCGGCAGGGTTCTCGTAGCTTTGCGACATCTCTTCAATGTAAGACTGAAGTTGTTGCGGCTTGGCCTGCAGGCTGTTGACGCGAACCAGTTCCGCCACCAGCAGAGCCAGGCGAACGCGGCTTTCTGCCTGCGCTTCAAAGATCTTGGCAGGAATTTGCGCCTTGTCGACGTCCGGAACGCCGCGCTTTTTCATGTCAGCGAGCGCCGCGTCGACTTGCCGGGCCACTTCTTCTTCGATCAGGGTGGCGGGTGCGTCGAACTGGGTGCTCTTGAGCAGCGCTTCCATCACCGAGCGCTTGCTGCGCAAACTGACCCGTGCCTTGACTTCGCGCTCAAGGTTCTTGCCCACGTCCTTGCGCAGGGTTTCCATGGAGCCGTCAAGCGTGCCCAGCGAGCGGGCGAACATGTCGTTGACTTCAGGCAGTTGCTGAGCTTCAATGTTTTTGACGGTGACCAGGAAATCAGCTTCCTTGCCCGCCACATCCTTGCTCTGGTAGTCGTCGGGGAAGCGCAGCGGGAAGGTCTTCGATTCACCTTTCTTCATGCCGCGAACAGCCTGGTCAAACGTCTCGAGCATCTGGCCTTCGCCAACCAGAAACTGAAAGTCGTCAGCGTTGCCGCCTTCGAATGGGACGCCATCGAGCTTGCCTTCGAAATCGATCGTCACGCGATCCGACTCCACGACGACCTCGGACTCGGAGCGCGGGGTGAAGGTGCGACGCTGCTTGCGCAGGATGTCGATCGTGCGATCAATGGCCGCCTCGTCGACTTCCGACGTGAAGCGCTCGACCTCAGCTTGGCTGAGGTCGCCAACGGTGATGTCCGGATAGACCTCAAAGAGGGCCTCGAACGCCATCTGGCCTTCCTCGGCCGAGTCTTTTTCGGAGATCTGGGGCCTGCCAGCCACGCGCAGACCCGCTTCTTTGGTCGCATCGATGAACGCCTGGCTGACCTTCTCGTTCAAGACCTCGCCATGCACCGAGTTGCCAAAACGCTGCATCACGACGCTCATCGGCACCTTGCCAGGACGGAACCCGTCGGCCTTGGTCGTGAGGGCCAGACGCTTGAGGCGACTGTTGATTTCGCTCTGGAGCGCATCAAAGGGAAGCGTCAACGTGATGCGACGCTCAAGCTTTTCAAGGGTTTCGACGGTCACTGCCATGATCAGAAAGACTTTCTTAAGACATTGCTGGTTGATGCGGCTGGTGCGCGGGGCGGGACTCGAACCCGCACACCATTGCTGGCGTCAGGACCTAAACCTGGTGCGTCTACCAATTTCGCCACCCGCGCGGGGCCAATTCAAACGACGAGAGCTCGTGCTTCCGTCCAACGGATCTTCCGCACACCGCGGAAAGCCCTTCAGTTTAACCGCGCCGGCCGCTGCCTGAAGCGAGTCTGCACAGTCGATCTGCACGCAGGTGGAATCCTCTGGAGCGGCACGCATCACGGCGGAGGCCCAACGGGCTCACGCATGGACAATGCAGCCCGTGAGCGTTGACCACTACGAGAATTTTCCCGTCGCCTCCTGGCTGTGCCCCCCGGGGCTGCGCTCGTCGATCGTGGCGATCTATGGGTTCGCGCGCACGGCAGACGATCTGGCTGACGAAGGCGACGCGCCGGCGACGCAAAGATTGGCCGACCTGTGGGCATTCCGTGCCGACCTGAGCATGATCGAGACGGGCGGCCAGCCATCTGAGCGCTGGCGTGCGGTGTTCGAACCACTGGCCGAAGTGATCGCCCAGCGGCAGTTGCCCGTGTCACTGCTGCACGACTTGCTCAGCGCGTTCGAGCAGGACGTCATCAAGTCCCGGTACGAGGACCGCGCCGAACTGCTCGACTACTGTCGCCGTTCTGCCAACCCGGTTGGACGCCTGCTTTTGCACCTCTACGGCATCCGCGGAAACGCATCGCTGGAGCAGTCCGACGCCATCTGCAGCGCCTTGCAACTGATCAATTTTTGGCAGGACCTGAGCGTCGATACATCGCGCGATCGGCTCTATCTGCCGCAAGTCGACATCGAGGCCCATGGCGTGTCCCAGCAGCAATTGCTCGATCGGCAAGACAGCCCAGCGGTGCGCGCGCTGGTGGCCGACGTCACGGCGTGGGCACGCACGCTGATGCTGCAAGGCGCGCCGCTGGTGCACACCATTCCGGGACGCGGTGGCTGGGAGCTTCGGTTCGTGGTGCAGGGCGGGCTGCGAATCATCGACAAAATCGAGCGCATGAACCACGCCACGCTGAACGCCCGGCCACACATCGGCAAGCTGGACGCGCCATGGTTGCTGTGGCGTGCCGCAGGCATGCGGCGACCCAAACCAACATTGACGGGCAAGATGGCATGACTCCTGAAGCGTATGTGCAGGACAAGACCGCCAAGAGCGGCTCGAGCTTTTATTACGCATTCTTGTTTTTGCCCCCGCCACGGCGCGCAGCCATCACGGCGTTCTATGCGTTTTGCCGTGAGGTGGACGACGTGGTGGACGAGGCCACCGATGCCGGCGTGGCCGCAGCCAAGCTCGCCTGGTGGCGCCAGGAGGTGGCCAGCGCTTTCAGCGGACAGCCCAACCACCCGGTGATGCGCGCGCTCATGCCGCACACCCGAACCTACGCCATCGAAGCGGCCCACCTGCTGGCCGTGATCGAGGGTTGCCAGACCGACCTGGAACAAACGCGGTTTCTCGATTTTCCCGGACTGGCCCGCTACTGCCATCTGGTGGCCGGCGTGGTGGGCGAGGTGGCGGCCAACATCTTCGGGCGCAGCGACGAGGCGACGATCCAGTACGCCCACAAGCTGGGCCTGGCGATGCAACTGACGAACATCATCCGAGACGTCGGCGATGACGCTCGGCGCGGCCGCATCTACCTGCCGGTGTCCGAGTTGCAGCGCTTCGATGTGAAAGCCAGCGAATTGCTGCTGCGCACGGCGCCGTACGGCTACAGCGAGCGCTTCACGGCCCTGATGCAATTTCAGGCCGAACGCGCGCACCAGACCTACGATGAAGCGTTCGCGCTGCTGCCTGCGGTGGACCGGTCGGCACAAAAACCCGGCCTGATGATGGCCAACATCTACCGCACGTTGCTGCGCGAGATCGAAGCCGACGGCTTCCAGGTGCTGCATCAGCGCACATCGCTGACGCCGCTGCGCAAGTTGTGGATCGCCATGCGCACCCACTGGCAGGGGCGCTGATTGGGCCGCGCCGCCAGCGCCCGGCTGGCCGTGGTCGGTGGCGGTTGGGCCGGGCTGGCAGCGGCCATTGAGGCCACTCGGGGCGGTGACCGGGTCACGCTGTTCGAGATGGCGCCCACATTGGGTGGGCGTGCGCGCAGCGTGCCGATGGGTGGCGATCCCGAGCGCAGCGCGCTCGACAACGGCCAGCACATCCTGATCGGCGCCTATGGCGAGACCTTGCGCTTGATGCGAGAGGTCGGTGCCGACCCTGACGCTGCGCTGCTGCGCTCGCCGCTCGCTCTGGTCGATGGCAGCGGCAAAGGACTTCGCTTGCCGGGCGGGCCCGCGATGCTGGCGTTCGCGCGTGGCGTGCTGTCGCACGGCCGTTGGACGAGAGGTGAGCGCTTCTCGCTGCTGTGGGCGGCCACCCGCTGGGCGGCAGCCGGTTTTCGATGTGCCCCATCGCTCCCGGTCAGTGAGTTGTGCGCGGGTCTTCCGGCTGCAGTGCAACGCGATCTGATCGAACCCCTGTGCGTCGCAGCGCTCAACACCCCGGCCGATCAGGCCAGCGCCCGCGTGTTCCTGCGGGTGCTGCGCGATGCACTGTTCTCGGGACAGGGATCGGCCGATCTGCTGCTGCCGCGCCGCCCGCTGGGCGAGCTGTTGCCCGAGCCGGCCGCCCGCTGGCTCATGCAGCGCGGGGCGCAGGTGCTGACGTCCAAACGGGTCATGCGCATCGAACCCGACTCAGCAGGCTGGCTCGTCGACGGTGAGCGTTTCGACGCGGTGCTGTTGTGTTGCACGGCCGGCGAGGCGGCCCGCCTGGCGACCGACCACGCAGCGCCATGGGCCGAGCGCGCGGCAGGGCTGCGCTACGAACCCATCGTCACCGTGTACGCCATGTCGGCCGGTACCTGCTTGCCTCAGGCAATGACCCTGCTGCGCTCGAGTGAGGTCGATGGGCCGGCGCAGTTCGTGTTTGATCACGGCTGGCTCAGCGGCCGGCCGGGCTTGCTGAGTTTCGTCATCAGCGCGGCGCAGCCCTGGGTCGAAGCCGGACTGTCGGCCGCCGCCGACGCCACCTTCGCACAGGCGCATGCGCAACTGCGCGATCACCTCAAGGCACCGCTCACAACGCTGCAGGTGCTGACCGAAAAGCGCGCCACGTTTCGCTGCACACCGAGCCTGCCGCGGCCCGCCGCGCACATCGTGGGCAGCCTGATGGCCGCAGGCGACTATGTCGACGGGCCCTACCCCGCAACGCTGGAAGGCGCTGTGCGTTCAGGCGTCAACGCCGCGCGCACCTGGCGCCAAGGCCTCAGGACCTGAGCCTCGCCTCGCCTCGACCCAAAGACCTTGCGCGATCAGCGACGCGCGAACGGCGCGGCCAGCGGCTCGCCGATGAACAGCCCCTGCTGGGGCCAGGCCACGCTTTTCCAGTAGGCCTCGATCAGGCTGGACCCCTGCGCGTAATGCAGCAAAAGGACTTGCGGGTGGGGAAACTTCTGCGGGTGAGAGCACGGTTCCGAGACGGTTCCGTAAGACGCGGTGGCCCCCGAGGCGATCCACTCCAGCGCACTCATCTGCCCGCTCTTGCCGTCGATCCTCCCGCCGTAGGACGTGAGGTGATCGCCGATGCCGCCCGGCACCCACTTCAGCGTGTCGAGCCTGTCGACCTGAGACAGGCCGGTCTCGTAAAGCAGCAGCCGGTCGGCCCCCTGCAGCACATTGGATTTCTCGACATGCACGTCAATCCCGACGCCACGCAGCAGGCCCGGCGGCGGAAACAAGTGCGCGCGACTGCTGCGGGCGTTGTCGGAGGTGACGAGGAAATGCGCGTTCACCGGCGGCGAGCCACGCAGCCCCAACGTGTGGTCGGAGGCCACGCCGCGGCGAATCATGTCTTCGGCCATCGAAACGCTCTTGGCCGCCAGCAGCATCGACGGACGCATCTGCAGGTCGTCGAAAGGTCGCGGTGTGTACGCGTTGAAATAGCTCGACTTGCGCGACGACGCGCAAGTCTTGCTGCACAGACTTGCATCGAACCCGAGCGTGAGCGCACCGGTGATCGAATGGCAGTCCACGGCAAACGGCTGGCTCCAGGCCAGCGCCAGGGCCTGGATGTCGGGGCCGAAAAATTGCCGGATGCGTGCATCGAGCACCCGGAACTCGTCTGGCGTGAGCTCGGCGCGAACCGGCAACTCGACTCGCAGCACCTGAGACTCGGTCAACTGCCGCGCGTCGAGGTAGAACTGCCCCACCTTGACCGAATACGGATCGTTCACGTTGATGACCAGACCCAGATCGCGCTCGGTCAGGCGGCTCGTGATTCGCGGCACGCCGATGAAACTGCGAGCAGGAGTTCGCGACACCGGCGCTGCCGACGAGAACGGTGCGGACGGGGCCGGTGCGGCTGATGCCGCTGATGCGACGGATCGTGCCGACTCACTGCGCGCAGGCAGCGCCTCGACGGGTTGTGCCCCCGCCGCACAGGCGCCAAGAGCCAGCACACACGCGCTCGCACCGCGCAAGGCCCTGAGCCCGCCAAAGCGCGCGCAGAATCGAAACAACTTTTCGCGATACAAAATCTTTGTCCACTGAGAGAAAATCTCACGCATGAACAGCCCCACTCAGCAAACCCCGGCGGTGCAGGTGTTGGCGCGTACCTTTGCGGTGCTGGATGTGCTGGCTCAACATCCGGGCTCGGTCTCTTTGAAGACCATCAGCGAGCAGACCGGTCTGCACCCGTCGACCGCTCACCGCATCCTCAACGACCTGGCCTGCGGCCGTCTGGTGGATCGCCCGGAAGCGGGGACCTACCGGCTGGGCATGCGGCTGCTCGAACTCGGCAACCTCGTGAAGGCGCGGCTCGATGTGCGAGACGCCGCGGTGGCGCCGATGCGTGCGCTGCACAAGCTCACGCAGCAGCCCGTCAATCTTTCGATGCGGCAAGGCGACGAGATCGTCTACATCGATCGCGCCTACAGCGAACGGTCCGGAATGCAGGTGGTGCGGGCCATCGGCGGACGTGCGCCACTGCACCTGACGTCGGTGGGCAAACTGTTTCTCGCTCACGACGAAGGGCAGCGCGTTCGCGCCTATGCCACCCGCAGCGGCCTGATCGGCAACACCCGCAACAGCATCACCGAAGTGGCCACGCTGGAACGCGAACTGTCGACCGTGCTGGCACTGGGCACCGCGCGCGACAACGAGGAACTCGAGGTCGGCGTGAGGTGCATGGCCGCGGGCATCTTCGACGATCAGGGGGCGTTGGTGGCCGGGCTTTCGATTTCCGCTCCGGCCGGCCGGCTGGAAGAGGGCTGGCTCAAGCACCTGCGGGCCACGGCCGAGGAGATTTCGGCGTCGTTGGGGTATCGCAACGAGATCCCCGAACGTCCCGGCGCGAAGGGTGAAGCGCTGCGCCGGCATTTGAGCAAGTAAACACCACGCGGCATTGACAGCCCGTGCGCGACTGGCCGAAACGCCAGGTCACGAGATGGGCTTGGGCGTCGTCTGGTTGACCCAGCGCCGCACGCGCTCAGCGTCGGCGAGGCGTGTGTTGAGGCCGCTCGAGTCGAGGAACACCATGATCAGCTTGCGCCCCGCCAGACTGGCCTGCATGACAAGGCAACGGCCCGCCTCGGCGATGTAGCCCGTCTTTTGCAGGCCGATGTCCCAGGTCGGGTTGCTGACCAGTCGGTTGGTGTTGCGGTACTGCAGCTTGCGGCTGCCCACATCCACCAGAAATTGCGGCGATGTCGACAGCTCACGGATCAGCGAGTGGGTGTGGGCGAGCTTGACCAGCGTGGCCAGATCGTGGGCGCTTGACTGGTTGAGGCTCGACAGCCCCGTGGGCTCCACGTAGTGCGTGTCGGTCATGCCCAGCGAGCGTGCCTTGGCATTCATGGAACTGACAAACACGGCAAGTCCGCCAGGGAAGTTGCGACCCAGCGCATGAGCCGCCCGGTTCTCCGACGACATCAAAGCCAGATGAAGCATTTCCCCGCGCGTGAGTTGGCTGCCCACGCTCAAACGCGAGCGACTGCCCTTCTCGGTGTCGACATCGTCCTGGGTGACGGTGAGCACTTCGTCCAGAGGCAACCCTGCGTCGGTCACCACCACGGCAGTCATCAGTTTGGTGATCGACGCGATGGGCAGAACGGCCTGGGAGTTCTTGCTGAAAAGAACCTCGTTGGTGTCTTGATCCATCACCAGCGCAACGCTCGACTTGAGCGCGAGCTTGTCGGGTGTCGAGCGCAACCCGTCGAGCTCACCCATGGATGGCTTTGTGGCGGCGATGGTCTGTGGCGCTGCGCGCTTGCGAGCGACACGTGTCTTTTGCGACTCGAGCTTGGCCGAAACCCGCGGGCGAACCGCCGGTTTGCGGACCACCGGCTTGCGAACCACCGGTTTGCGGACCACCGGCTTCTTCGCGGCGACCAACGCCACGGGTTTGACGTTCGCAGCGGAGGCCGCACCGGCCCCGGACGATGACGCGCACTGCGCAGGCGCCCCAAGCCACAACGCCGAAGCCGCGATAAGACCAGAGCAGAAATGTCTGAAAAATGTCGTCACAAAAAGCCTCGATTCCGACCGTTTCTCAAGTGTAGGTCACATGGAAAAAACCTGCAATATCAAAAACTTACGGAGACTTTCTCAAGTTTTCTCTCAAATGACTTCGGGAGGCGCGCAGCATCAGCCCTGCGCCGCCACGCGATCGTTCTTGCTGTGCAGCTTGTTGAGTGCGGCCAGGTAGGCTTTGGCAGACGCCACCACGATGTCCGGATCGGCGCCCACGCCGTTGACCACACGACCGCCCAACTGCAAACGCACCGTGACCTCGCCTTGAGATTCTGTGCTTCCCGAGGTGATGGCGTTGACCGAATAGAGCACCAGTTCCGCGCCTGATTGGACCTTGGACTCGATCGCCTTCAGGCTGGCATCGACCGGCCCGTTGCCGTCGCTGTCGGTATGGAACTCATCGGTGCCAGCGGCAAAAGCCACCGTCGCGTGCGGCCGCTCACCCATTTCCGAATGTTGGGACAGGGCCAGCAGCCGATAGTGCTCCTGCTCGGCGGTCACGGATTCGTCCATCACCAAGGCGGTGATGTCCTCGTCGAAAATCTCGCTCTTGCGATCGGCGAGCTCCTTGAACTTGGCAAACGCCGCATTGACCTCTGACTCCGATGCCAGCTCGATGCCCAGGTCACTCAGTCGCTGCTTGAACGCATTGCGCCCCGACAACTTGCCCAGCACGATCTTGTTGGTGGCCCAGCCCACGTCCTCGGCGCGCATGATTTCGTAGGTGTCGCGCGCTTTCAGCACGCCGTCTTGATGGATGCCCGAGGCGTGGGCGAAAGCGTTGGCCCCGACGACCGCCTTGTTCGGCTGCACGACAAAGCCGGTGGTCTGCGACACCAGTCGCGATGCCGGCACGATTTGCGACGCATCGATGCGAAGCTCCAGGCCGAAATAGTCGCGCCGGGTTCGCACTGCCATCACGACTTCTTCGAGTGCGCAGTTGCCCGCACGCTCGCCCAGGCCGTTGATGGTGCATTCCACCTGACGCGCCCCGCCGATCTTGACGCCCGCCAGCGAGTTGGCCACCGCCATGCCGAGGTCATTGTGGCAATGCACCGACCAGATGGCCTTGTCCGAGTTCGGAATGCGTTGCCGCAAGTCGAGGATGAAGTTGCCATACAGCTCGGGGATCGCGTAGCCCACCGTGTCCGGGATGTTGATCGTGGTCGCCCCCTCGGCGATGACCGCCTCGAGCACGCGACACAGAAAATCAGGATCCGATCGGTAGCCGTCCTCGGGCGAGAACTCGACATCCCCCGACAGGTTGCGCGCGAACCGGATCGACTGCTTGGCCTGCTCGAACACCTGATCGGGCGTCATGCGCAGCTTTTTTTCCATGTGCAGGGCGCTGGTGGCCAAAAAGACGTGGATGCGCGTGGCGGTGCCGCCTTGCAAGGCCTCGGCGGCGCGGGCGATGTCGCGGTCATTGGCGCGCGCCAATGAGCACACCGTGCTGTCCTTGATGGCCTGCGCGATCGCCTTGACGGACTCGAAGTCACCGTTCGACGAGGCGGCAAATCCAGCCTCGATGACATCGACCTTCAGTCGCTCGAGCTGCCGTGCGATGCGAAGCTTCTCATCACGGGTCATCGAGGCGCCGGGCGATTGCTCGCCATCGCGCAAGGTGGTGTCAAAGATGATGAGCTTGTCAGCCATGGTGTTGACTCTGCGGTTGAACAATGAAAACGGCCCGTTGCGTTAGCAAGCGGGCCGGCACTGGAAGAGGAAAACGAAAACGATCAGCGGGCCCGGGTAGTCCTTGCGGACAGGTCCAGCAGAAGGTTCGAAATCGAAAACATGACCCGAATCTAGCACGCGATTTTCATCGGTGCAGACCTTCCTCCTCGGGAGCGTCGGTCGATATCGCGATCAAGCTGGCGCGGCGCCCCTTCATTTTCTTCCAGGCGTACACGCCATAGCCGGAGCCGGCGTAGAGACAGAAGATGCCAAACAGCACGATCGGTGGATGCACCATGACGAGCGCGATGATCAGGGCAATGGCCACCGTCACGACGAACGGAACGGTGCGCTTGAGGCTGAATTCCTTGAAGCTGTAGAACGGCAGATTGGTCACCATCGTCAGCCCCGACAGCAGCGTCAGCGTGAACGCCGACCAGATCAGCCACGACTGCTGCTCACCAATCGCCTTGTAGCCCGCATCGTCCATCACCCAGATGAACCCCATGACCAGCGCGGCGGCGGCAGGGCTGGGAAGGCCTTGGAAGAACCGCTTGTCCACCACACTCAGGTTGGTATTGAAACGAGCCAGACGCAGCGCCGCACACGCGCAGTAGATGAAGGCAGCCAGCCAGCCCAGTTTGCCCATGCCCGTCAACGCCCACTCGTAGACGATCAGAGCGGGAGCGGCACCGAAGGACACCATGTCCGACAGGCTGTCCATCTGTTCGCCGAAGGTGCTTTGGGTGTTGGTCATGCGCGCCACCCGACCATCGAGGCTGTCGAGCACCATGGCACAGAACACACCGATTGCGGCCTGCTCGAAGCGCCCGTTCATGGCCATCACGATGGCATAAAAGCCCCCGAACAAGGCCGCGAGCGTGAACAGGTTGGGCAGCACATACACACCCTTGCGACGCGGGCGCGGCGGATCTTCGTCCAACTCGTGCTCAGGTGGGTCTTGCGGTACGTTCATGCGGCAAGCGTGGCGATCACGGTGGACGTGGCGCTGACCTTGTCGCCAGGGGCGACTTTCACCGTCGCCGTGAGCGGCAGGTACACGTCAACCCGAGAGCCGAAACGGATGAATCCGTAGCGCTGGCCGCGAGTCAGAACGTCACCGACCTTCGTGTAGCAAAGGATGCGCCGCGCAATCAACCCGGCCACCTGCACCAGAGTGACCGTGTGACGGCCCGAAGCGATCACCACCGCGTTGCGCTCGTTTTCGGTCGAGGCCTTGTCGAGGTCGGCGTTGACAAAACGCCCCGGAAAGTAGGTGACCTGGGTCACCTGGCCATCCACGCTGGCGCGGTTGCTGTGCACATTGAACACATTCATGAACACGCTGATCAGCAGCGCATCACGGTCGGCGTACGGGTCGCGAACCTTCTCGACCTTCACGATGCGGCCATCGGCAGGCGAAAGAACGGCATCGGGGTCTTGCGGAATGGGGCGTGGCGGATCTCTGAAGAACTGCACCACGAACACGAGCGCCACCCAGCACAGCGCCGACAGCCAGCCGATGCCCAGCCAACTGGCAGCAACCGCCAGGCACAACGCAATGGCAATGAAGGGCCAGCCTTCTTTGGCGAGGATCGGATGGGGGTAATTCATGCGGCGCAGTCTACCTGTGGTGTGAATGAAAAAGCCGCGAGCTGGGCTCGCGGCTTGCTGACAACTCGGGGCCAGTCAGGCCCCAAGGTCGTCGATCAGTTCTTCGATTGGTCGACCAGACGGTTCTTCTTGATCCAAGGCATCATGGCGCGCAAATTCTCGCCCACGACCTCGATCGGATGCTCGGCCGTCAGGCGGCGGCGCGACAGCAGCGTTGGAGCGCCGGCACGGTTTTCAAGGATGAAGCTCTTGGCGTACTCACCGGTCTGGATGTCCTTGAGCGCCTTGCGCATGGCGTTCTTGGTGTCTTCGGTCACGATCTTCGGGCCGGTCACGTACTCGCCGTACTCGGCGTTGTTCGAGATCGAGTAGTTCATGTTGGCGATGCCGCCTTCGTAGATCAGGTCGACGATCAGCTTGAGCTCGTGCAGGCACTCGAAGTACGCCATCTCGGGCGCGTAACCGGCTTCGGTCAGCGTCTCGAAACCAGCCTTGATCAGCTCGACAGCGCCACCGCACAGCACGGCTTGTTCGCCGAACAGGTCCGTCTCGGTTTCTTCACGGAAGCTCGTCTCGATGACACCGGCCTTGCCGCCGCCGTTGGCCGAGGCGTAGCTCAGTGCCAGGTCACGTGCCTTGCCGGAACGGTCAGCGTGCACAGCGATCAGGTGCGGCACGCCGCCACCTTGGGTGTAGGTCGAACGCACGGTGTGACCCGGGGCCTTCGGCGCCACCATCCACACATCCAAATCGGCGCGCGGAACCACTTGGCCGTAATGAACGTTGAAGCCGTGAGCGAAGGCGAGCGATGCGCCTTGCTTCATGTGAGCGGCAATGTCGTTGTACACCGCAGCGATCTGCTCGTCAGGCAGCAAGATCATGACGATGTCGGCAGCCTTGACGGCCTCGATGACTTCGAGCACCTTGAGGCCGGCCTTTTCGGCCTTGCTCCACGAAGGGCCACCCTTGCGCAGGCCAACGGTCACGTTGACGCCGCTGTCGTTCAGGTTTTGCGCGTGGGCGTGGCCTTGCGAGCCGTAGCCGAGGATGGTGACGGTCTTGCCCTTGACGAGGCTCAGGTCAGCGTCTTTGTCGTAATAAACGTTCATGGTGTTCTCCTTGGGTTCAGTAATTTTTGGTGGGGTGCGGGTTCAAACGCGCAAGATGCGCTCTCCGCGACCGATCCCGCTGGTACCGGTGCGCACAGTTTCAAGAATGGCGGCTCGATCGATGGCCTCGATGAAGGCATCGAGCTTCGACGAGTCCCCGGTCAGTTCGATGGTGTAGCTTTTCTCGGTCACATCGATGATGCGGCCGCGGAAGATGTCCGCCATGCGGGTCATTTCTTCGCGCTCCTTGCCCACCGCGCGCACCTTGATCAGCATCAGTTCGCGCTCGGTGTAAGCGCCCTCGGTCAGGTCGACCACCTTGACGACCTCGATCAAGCGGTTCAAGTGCTTGGTGATCTGCTCGATCACCTCGTCGGAACCGGTGGTGACGATCGTCATGCGCGACAACGACGGGTCTTCGGTCGTCGCCACGGTCAAGCTCTCGATGTTGTAGCCACGGGCCGAGAACAGTCCCACCACGCGCGAAAGCGCACCGGGTTCGTTTTCAAGCAGCAGCGCAATGATGTGTTTCATGAGTCTTGTCGGGTCGCTCTGAAGGCGCGGCAGGGGTGTTTGCCGGCCGCAGGCGACGCCTGAGTTAGGTTGTTGTCAATTCCGATGGCGTGCGGTGTTCGCCGGAGGTTTGGCAGACGCGGTAACGCCTGCGCCGCCCCAGCGTTCAGCGCATCACAGGTCTTCGGAACCCAGCAGCATCTCGCTGATGCCCTTGCCTGCCTTGACCATCGGCCAGACGTTTTCTTCCTGGTCGGTGCGGATGTCGAGAAACACCGTGCGGTCTTTCAGACGGATCGCCTCGCGCAAGGCGCCTTCCACGTCGGCCGGGCGCTCGATCTTGAAGCCCACGTGCCCGTAGGCCTCGGCGAGCTTCACGAAGTCGGGCAGCGCGTCCATGTAGCTGTGCGAGTAGCGGCCGCCGTAATCGAGTTGCTGCCACTGACGCACCATGCCGAGGTAGCGGTTGTTG
>CAIVGK010000178.1 GCA_903905475.1 uncultured Burkholderiales bacterium
ACCGCCGCTGCGCCAGGTGCGCGACCGCGACGCGCTGCGTGCCGGACTGTCCGACGGCACCATCGATGCGTTGGTGAGCGACCACACGCCGGTCGATGCCGACGCCAAGACGCGGCCTTTCGCCGAGGCCGAGCCCGGCGCCACCGGGCTGGAGCTGCTGCTCGGGTCGGCGCTCAAGTGGGGCGAGCAATCGGGTCACGACCTCAGCCGCACGCTGGCCACCATCACCGCGTCGCCGGTGCGGGTGCTGGGCGAGGCGCTCGGTTCGCTGGCGTCGAGCGCGGGGCGGCTCGTCGAGGGCGGCGTGGCCGATCTGTGCCTGTTCGACCCCGCCGGTTACTGGCGCGTCACGCCGCAGGCCTTGAAGAGCCAAGGCAAGCACACGCCGTTTGCCGGCCATGAACTGGCCGGGTGCGTGAAGTACACCGTGGTGTCGGGGCACGTGGCCTTCGAGGCCGCCTGAACTGCGCACGCCCATGGTGCGAAGGCTGCGGGGTGTGGTTCGGCTGACCTGCTTTGTGGCGGTGACGCTGCACTGCGCGGTGGTATTTGCCGTGGTCTTTCCGTTCGTGTCCGATCCACGCCGCATGGTCCATGTGGGTCGGTTTTCGGCCCGGATGCTTTACGCCTTGGGCCTGACCGTGCGCTCGTCGGGTGAGATGGGAGCCGGTTCGACCCTGCTGGTCGCCAATCACGTGTCGTGGCTCGACATCCTGGCCATCAACGCGGTCCAACCGGTGCGCTTCGTGTCGAAGGCCGATGTGCGTGGCTGGCCGCTGGTGGGCTGGATCGTGGCCTGCGGTGGCACGCTGTTCATCGAGCGCGAGCGCCGAAGCGACGCGATGCGGGTGGTGCATCAGGTGGCCGATGCATTGCGCAGCGGCGGGCAGATTGCGATCTTTCCCGAGGGCACCACCAGCGACGGGCGCGACGTGCGGCCCTTCCACGCCAGCTTGCTGCAAGCCGCGGTGACCACCGGGGTCTCGACGCAGCCCGTCATGCTGCGGTTTTCAGACGCGAGCGAATCGTTCAGCCTGGCTGCGCCCTACATCGGCGACATGACGCTGATGCAGTCGCTGTGGTCGGTGGCGAACGCTCGTCAACTGACGGCGCATGTCAACTTCCTGAGCCCGCTGAGTGGCCCCCATGCTGACCGGCGCAGCCTGGGCGAGCAGTTGCGCGGCGGCATCGTGCAAGCGCTCGTCGACGCGCAGGCGGCCAGCGCCTGACGCCGCTTCAGTCGCCTTCGAGAAAGCGACGGCTCAGCGGGTGAAGGTTGTCGTCGAGCTCATAGATCACCGGCACGCCATTGGGAATCTCCAGGCCGACGATGTCGGCATCCGAGATGCCGTCGAGGTGCTTGATCAGCGCGCGGATGCTGTTGCCGTGGGCCACCACGATCACCCGTTGGCCTGAGCGGATGGCTGGCGCGATGGTGTCGCTCCAGAAGGGCAACACGCGCGCCACGGTGTCTTTCAGGCATTCGGTGAGCGGCACCTCGCCGGCTTGCAGGCTGGCGTAGCGAATGTCGTTGCGCTCGCAGCGCGGATCGCCCGGCTCCAGCGCGGGCGGCTGCGTGTCGTAGCTGCGCCGCCACTGCAGCACTTGCGCCTCGCCGTAGCGCTCGGCCGTGTCGGCCTTGTTCAGGCCTTCGAGTGCGCCGTAGTGACGCTCGTTGAGTCGCCAGGAGTGAACCACCGGCAGCCAGGTGCGCTCGAGCTGATCGAGGGTGTGCCACAACGTCCACACGGCACGCTTGAGCACCGAGGTGTAGGCGATGTCGAACTCGAAGCCATCGGCCTTGAGGCGCCGGCCGGCTTCTTGCGCCTGAGCGATGCCCAGGGGCGTCAGATCGACGTCCACCCAGCCGGTGAAACGGTTTTCGAGGTTCCACGTCGATTGACCGTGGCGGATCAGTACGAGTTGAGGCATGGTGGCGCAAGGCTTTTCGGTTGGCAGGGAGGGATTCCCGACCGGGGGCGAATTCTATAATTCGCCTTTCTGCCGATCACGCTAGCAACCTCGGGCCCGCTTGTGACTTTCCTGATTGAAAACTGGTTCTTGCTTGTGGCCGCTGCGGTCTCGGGCGCCATGCTCTTCGTGCCCATGCTGTCGCGCCGCTCGGGCGCCACGGGGGTCAGCACCTCGGAGGCGGTTCAGCTGATCAACCGCGAGAAGGGCGTGTTGATCGATGTCAGCGAGCCGGCCGAGTACACGGCGGGTCACGCCGGCGGCTCGAAGAACCTGCCTTTTGGCAGCCTCGAAACGTCGAACGACCTGCCCAGGAACAAGTCCTTGCCGCTGCTGCTGATGTGCCCGACAGGAGCGCGCGCTCAGCGCGCGGTCGCCATCTTGAGCAAACGCGGATACGAACGCGTCAATTCCGTGACCGGCGGTCTCGCCGCTTGGCGCGAAGCCAACCTTCCCATCGAACGCGCGGCCTGATCCGCCGCCCACGCCCATGTCTGCTGAAGCTCAATCCCCTCAAGCCGTCGTGAAGATGTACACGACGCAGGTCTGTCCGTATTGCCTCAGAGCCAAAGCGCTGCTGAAGGCGCGTGGGGTGGCGGCGATCGAAGAAATCCGGATCGATCTGGATCCTGCGGCGCGCAACGCGATGGTTGAGTTGACCGGACGGCGCACCGTGCCGCAAATCTTCATTGGCGACACCCACGTTGGCGGTTGTGACGATCTCGTCGCGCTGGACCAGCGCGGGGAATTGATGCCGCTGTTGGCTGCGTGCTGATCCCGCTTCGGCGGCTGAGCGCAACCCGCTCGGCTCCATAATTCGTCCTCGCGCCCGGGCAACCGGCGCACTTCCAGAACCCACCAAGAGACACCCCATGGCAGACGACAACAAAAATCCCGTGTTCCAGATCCAGCGCCTTTACCTCAAGGATCTGTCAATGGAGCAGCCCAATTCCCCCAAATTGCTGCTCGACATGACGCCTCCCCAGGTCGACATCAACCTGGGTGTTGGCGCCGAGACGATTGCCGAGAACACTTACGAGGTGGTGCTCACCGCGACGGTCACCGCCAAGATTGGCGACAAGGTCCTGTTCCTGGTCGAGGCCAAGCAGGCTGGCATCTTCGAGATCAAGAACATTCCGAAGGACCAGATGCAGCCGGTGGTCAGCATCATGTGCCCTGGCATCGTGTATCCGTACTTGCGTGCCATCGTGTCCGACGTGTGCACACGAGGCGGCTTCCCGCCCGTGGTGCTGGCCGAGGTCAACTTCCAGGCCATGTACGAAGCGCAAAAAGCACAGGATGCTGCCAACGCGCCGGCTGCCGGCACGATGGTCAACTGATCGGCCCAAAGGGCATCAACCGGCCGGGGCTTGAGTGTCAGGCAATCTGACGGTGCTCGGTGCCGGAGCCTGGGGCACTGCGCTCGCTCTGAGCGCGTGTCGCAGGGGTTCCACGCTTTTGTGGGCCCGCGACGCGGAGCAGGTTGCTGCGATGCGCGCGCAGCGCAGCAACGCCCGCTACCTTCCAGCCATCGAGTTGCCTCAGTCGTTGGAGATTTCCAGCGACTTCAAGGCTGCCATTGAGCACGCGCAGGGTGGCCTGATCGTGGTGGCTACGCCCATGGCGGGGCTCGCCGGCGTGTTGCAGGCGCTGCCGGCTGCGGCTTCCGCCACCGGTTTGTTCTGGTTGTGCAAGGGCTTTCAGGGCGGCACCGGCCTGCTGGGCCACGAGGTGGCGCACCGGATTTGTCCGGGCGGCCGGGTTGGCGTGTTGTCCGGGCCCAGCTTCGCTCAGGAAGTGGCCGTCGGAAAACCGACGGCCTTGGTGGCCGCCAGCAGCGATGCCAGCCTGTGCCAGCTCGCGGTGGATGTGCTGCACAGCGACAACCTGCGGATCTACACATCCGATGATCCCATCGGCGTTGAGGTTGGCGGTGCCGTCAAGAACGTGATGGCGATCGCCACCGGCTTGGCCGACGGCCTGCAACTCGGTCTGAATGCGCGCGCCGCCCTGATCACCCGCGGCTTGGCTGAAATGGTCCGGCTCGGTGTCGCACTGGGTGCCCGGGCTGAAACCTTCATGGGCTTGAGCGGGTTGGGCGACCTCGTCCTGACGGCCACCGGTGACCTCTCGAGAAACCGCACCGTGGGGCTGCGGCTGGCCGAAGGCAAGCCGCTGGCTCAAATCCTGCGCGAACTGGGCCATGTGGCCGAAGGTGTGCTGAGCGCTTCCACGGTGCTGAACCGAGCGCGGACTCTGGGCGTGGACATGCCCATCACCGAAGCGGTCGTGGCCGTGCTGGAGGGGCGGACCACGCCGGCCCAGGGCGTCGAAGCGCTGATGGGTCGCGGCCCTCGTTCCGAACGCTGACCGGACCTCAGAGCCCGCCGGCGTACCCGTTCTGGCGCCAGGCCTCGAAGACGGCCACGGCCACGGCGTTGCTCAGGTTGAGGCTGCGTTGGCCTGCCAGCAGCGGCAGGCGCACCCGGCGTTCGGCTGGGAATCCATCACGCAGTGCCGCAGGAAGCCCAGCGGTTTCCGACCCAAAGACCAGCCAGTCGCCGGCTTCCCAGGCCACGGCATCGGGGGTGGCTTGGCCACGGGTGGTGAAGGCGAACATCCGAAGCACATCAGGTTGGCATTCGTTGACGAAGTCTTGCCAAGAGGCGTGCCGCTGTACGCGGGCATGCTCGTGATAGTCGAGACCGGCGCGCTGGAGCAGTTTGTCGTCCATCGAGAACCCCAGCGGTTCGATCAGATGCAATTCGCACCCGGTGTTGGCGGCCAAACGGATCACGTTGCCCGTATTGGGTGGAATTTCGGGGTGAACCAGAACAATTTTGAACATGTTGTGCCTGAGTGGCTTTGTGTGCATTACGGGCCGGGTGTTGGCGTGCGGGCCACCACCCACAGGTGCACGGAGGCAGCCCCGGCTGCCAGCAGCGCGCGTGTCACCTCGCCGGCGGTGGCCTGGGTCGTCATCACGTCGTCGATCAGCGTGACCGAGCGTCCGCGCAGCTCGGCGCGCCGGGTCGGCTCGACCGCGAACGCCCCGTGCACGTTCGTCGCCCGCTTCTCGAGTGGCAAGCCGAGCTGGTGCGGTGTGTCCTTGATGCGAAGCAGCAGGCGGTCATCGGACTGGCACTTCAGCTGTTGCGCACAGCGACGAGCCAACTCCCACGATTGGTTGTAGCCCCGTTCACGAAGCCTGCCCACGCTCAACGGCACCGCCAGCATCAGGTCGGGTGCAGGTTGCAACCGTTGGGCGTGTGCACCGATGAGCAGGCGGGCCAGCGCATCGGCCAGGTCCAGCGCGTCCTTGAACTTGAAGTCACTGATCAAGCGGTCCCAAGGGTAGGCGTAGTCGACAGCGGCCAGTGCGCTGGCAAAGGGCGGGGGTGCAATCAGGCACTCGCCACACACCGACACACCGGTCACCAGCGCGGCCGCGCATCGGCGGCAGCGAGACATCGTCGTTGTGAAGCGACTGACGCAGGTGCTGCACACACGCCCTGCGCCCCAGTCAAGGCACACAGCGCACTGGCTGGGCCGTCCTTGCCAGCAGCGGGCAACCAAGCTTCGATGGGGCCCGACGTCGGTGTTCACCGGCTCAATATACTGGTTCGATGCCCGCTCACGACCCCACAAGCCAGCGACTGATCGACGAAACGGCCATTTCGGCCATTCGGTCTCGGCTGGCCGGCCGGCCAACGGCGCCGTGGCTGCATCTGGAAATAGCCCGGCGCATGGCAGAGCGCCTGATCCTGTTCAGGCGTCTGCCGCAGCGCGTGGTCGATTGGGGTGCTTTGCTGGGCGGCGGGGCTGATTTGTTGACCGGGGCATACCCACAGGCCAGCCGAGTGGTTGTCGAGGCCACGGAGTCGCTGGCAACGCGCAGCCGAGGGTTGCTGAGCTCGCCCTGGTGGGCCGTTTGGCGAAGGCGGCGAGGCCCGGTCGAGGTGTGCATTGAAGCAACCGCTGGGCGCGTCAGCGCGGACCTGATCTGGTCGAACATGCTCGTGCAGGCCGAGAAGGACCCGCCGGTGCTGCTGGCGCGCTGGGCGCGAATGTTGTCGCCGGACGGTTTTGTCATGTTTTCCTGCTTCGGCCCCGGAACCTTGCTGGGCCTCAAAGGGGTGTACGCGAGGTTGGGTTGGCCACCCCCCACCATCGAGTTCGTGGACATGCACGACCTCGGTGACATGCTGGTGCGAGCAGGTTTTGCAGATCCGGTCATGGATCAGGAGACCATCACCGTGCAGTGGGACACCCCGCAGGCGCTGTGCGAGGACCTGCGCCGGCTGGGCGGCAACGCTTCGCCGCAGCGCTTCCAGGGGCTGCGCACGCCACGGTGGGCGAAGTCGCTGCACCTCGCGCTGGAGTCATTGCGGGGCCCTGGCGGCAAGTTGGCTCTCGACTTTGAGGTCGTCTATGGCCACGCTTTCAAGTCGGGGCTTGCAAAGCCGGCGGATGGGGAAGCACGCGTGCCTCTTGAGGACATGCGGCGGCTGATGCCTTCCGCAAAAGCTGCGAGTTGAGGGTCCATTCACGGTCGTATAAACTCGTCCGCTGGAAATTACTTCGCACCCTTTTTGCCGGTTGGTTGTGGGCCAGGATGTCTCGATTTGTCTCGGGTCTGTGTACGTCAAAGCATTGAGCAGCAGCAGGATGTCTACGCCGCCTTCACTCTCTGACACAAGCGCTGTCGCTGGGCCCGAGTCGTGGCGATTCGGGAAGGAAAGCGGCGTCGACATGGGCGACTGGTCGATGGAGTGGATACTCAAGCGCAACTGTTCAATGGCTCCCCGTGAGTTGTTTGGGCTGTTTGGCGGGTTGTGTGCCCTGTCGATGAGCATCGCGGGTTTCTTTTGGGCTCAGGGGGCAAAGTTGGTGATGCCTTTTGCCTGGTTGGAGTTGGTCGCTGTCGGTGCCGCGCTCTTGATCTATGCGCGACATGCGGCCGATCAGGAATTGATTGCGCTGAGGCGGGGTTCGTTGATGGTTCAGCACACCTCTGGCAACAGCATCGAGACGGTGGAGTTTGTGCCGGAGTGGGTGACTGTTGAGCCCGTGACCGGTGACGAATCGCTGATCGAACTGTCCGGTCAGGGTCAGAGGATTGAAGTAGGAAGGTTCGTGCGCCCGGAACTTCGCCGGCAACTTGCGAGTGAGTTGCGTCGAGCGGTCCGGGTGGCCCGGGGATGGCAGCCTTGCGCTAGCTGACCTCATGGTTTTGAAAACAGAAGCAGTGACGATGAACAAGATGAATTCAATCTGTGCGAAAGCGTGGCAAACGTTGGCGGGCCTGGGTCTGCTCCTGTTTGCGAAACTGGCCGTTGCGACCGGTGACCTCCCTGGGGGTCCAGCGGTAAATCAGCTTGATTTGCATCCGGCTGTCACGAAGATCGCAGAGGATCAGCGCTGGTTGCACAACTTCATGATGATCATCTGCTTGGTGATCTTCGTGGGCGTTTTCGGCGTGATGTTCTATTCGATCATGGCGCACCGGAAGTCCAAGGGCGCCAAGTCGGCCAACTTCCACGAGAGCACCACGGTCGAAATCATCTGGACGATCGTTCCTTTCATCATCGTCATATTCATGGCTCTTCCAGCGACCAAGGTGGTCGTGGCCATGAAGGACACCAGTTCGGCCGACCTGACGATCAAGGCGACCGGCATGCAGTGGAAATGGGGTTACGACTACCTCAAGGGCGAAGGCGAGGGGATTGGCTTTGTCTCGACCTTGGACGCTGCCCAGCGTCAGATGTCCGATTCGGGCAACCCCTCCGGCGACGACTACCTCTTGAAGGTCGACCATCCTCTGGTCGTTCCCGTGGACAAGAAGGTTCGCATCATCACGACAGCCAACGACGTCATTCACGCTTTTGCGGTGCCGTCGTTCGGTATCAAGCAAGATGCCATTCCCGGGTTCGTTCGGGACACCTGGTTCCGCGCGGAAAAGATCGGCGACTACCACGGCCAGTGCCAGGAACTGTGTGGCAAGGAGCACGCCTACATGCCCATTCATGTCAAGGTGGTGTCGCAGGCGGACTACACGAAGTGGGTCGAGGGGCAGCGCGCTGAACTGGCTGCCAAGGCAGACGACCCGACCAAGGTGTGGGAGCTCGCAGAGTTGACTGCCCGCGGAGAGAAGGTCTACAGCGGCAACTGTGCTGCGTGCCATCAGGCCTCAGGCAAGGGTAGCGGCGCCGTCAAGCCGCTTGACGGCGCCGCGGTGGTGCTGGACGCTGACAACACAAAGCAGATTGCCGTCTTGCTCAACGGGCAAAACGCGATGCCCGCATGGAAGCAACTTTCGGACACCGAAATTGCCGCCGTGATCACCTACACCAAGAACAACTGGTCCAACAAGACTGGGCAACTGGTGCAGCCGTCCGATGTGGTGGCGGCCCGCCGCTGAACTCCCGTTTTCAAAGATCGACATCCCGCTTTTTTAAGGATTCGCCATGAGCGCAGTACTTGACCATCACAGTGACCACGATCATGGGGCGCCGCACGGCTGGCGCCGCTGGTTGTTCGCGACGAACCACAAGGACATCGGCACGATGTACCTGCTGTTCTCATTCGCCATGTTGATGATTGGCGGCGTGCTCGCGCTGATGATCCGTGCTGAGTTGTTCCAGCCGGGCCTCCAGTTCGTCAATCCTCAGCTGTTCAACCAGTTGACCACGATGCACGGCCTGATCATGGTGTTCGGCGCCATCATGCCGGCCTTCGTCGGGTTTGCGAACTGGATGATTCCGTTGCAGATTGGCGCTGCCGACATGGCCTTTGCGCGCATGAACAATCTCAGCTTCTGGCTGATGATTCCTGCGGCATTGACGCTGGTGTCATCCTTCTTCATGCCAGGTGGCGCTCCTGCTGCCGGCTGGACGTTGTATGCGCCGCTGACACTCCAAATGGGTCCGTCGATGGATGGCGGCATCTTCGCGATGCACATCCTGGGTGCCAGCTCGATCATGGGCTCCATCAACATCATCGTGACGATCTTGAACATGCGCGCGCCTGGCATGACGCTGATGAAGATGCCGTTGTTCTGCTGGACCTGGCTGATCACCGCCTACCTGCTGATCGCCGTGATGCCAGTGTTGGCAGGCGCCATCACGATGACCCTGACGGACCGCCATTTCGGCACCAGCTTCTTCAACCCAGCTGGCGGTGGTGATCCGGTGATGTACCAGCACATCTTCTGGTTCTTCGGTCACCCCGAGGTCTACATCATGATCTTGCCGGCTTTCGGCATCATCAGCGCCATCATTCCCGCGTTTGCTCGCAAGCGCCTGTTCGGCTACACCTCGATGGTCTACGCCACGGCGTCGATTGCGATTCTGTCGTTCATGGTGTGGGCCCACCACATGTTCACCACCGGCATGCCAGTGACGGGTCAGCTGTTCTTCATGTACGCGACCATGTTGATCGCGATTCCCACGGGCGTGAAGGTCTTCAACTGGATCGCCACGATGTGGCGCGGCTCGATGACCTTCGAGACCCCGATGTTGTTCGCCGTGGGGTTCATCTTCGTGTTCACGATGGGGGGCTTCACTGGCCTGATCCTGTCGGTGGCGCCGGTTGATATCCAGATGCAGGACACCTACTACGTTGTGGCCCACTTCCACTATGTGCTGGTGGCAGGATCGTTGTACGCCATGTTCGCCGGCGTCTACTACTGGGGCCCGAAGTGGACTGGCGTGATGTACAACGAAACGCTCGGCAAGATCCACTTCTGGGGCTCGTTGATTTTCTTCAACGTCACGTTCTTCCCCATGCACTTTCTCGGTCTGGCCGGCATGCCGCGCCGTTACGCTGATTACCCCATGCAGTTCGCTGACTTCAACGCTCTGGCCTCCGTCGGCGCCTTGGGCTTCGGCTTGATGCAGGTCTTCTTCTTCTTCTTCGTCGTGCTGCCGATGATGCGCGGCAAGGGTGAGATCGCCGGCGCCAAGCCTTGGGAGGGTGCCGAGGGTCTTGAGTGGGAAGTGCCTTCGCCTGCACCATTTCATACCTTCGAAACGCCGCCGAAGCTGAACGCTGCGGCGACCAGAATCGTTGCCTGAGGTCGATACCGCCGTGCTTACCCCCGAACAGAAAAAGCGAAACCTCAAGCTGGCGCTTGTGCTGGCCTCAATTGCTTTCGTGTTTTTCGTTGGGTTCATGACGAAGGCCGTCTTGCTTGGCAGTGTGCGATGAGCGGACGGCTTCCAGTCTCACCGTTGCGCGCGCTGCTTCGAGGCGACAACGCTCGCATGGTGGGCAAGCTGTTGGTCATCACGGTGCTGATGTTTGGTTTCGGGTACGCGTTGGTGCCGATTTACAAGGCGATTTGCACGGCGTTGGGTATCAATGTGTTGGCACTTTCTGATCAGGTGGTCTCGGGGCGGGCCGTTGAGATTGGGCAGATCAATACGCAGATCGACAAAAGCCGAACGATCACTGTCGAATTTGATGCCAATGCGCGCGGCATCTGGAAATTCAAGCCGGCTGTCAGCAGCGTCGAGGTCCATCCCGGCGAGCTGACGACGGTGATGTACGAATTCACCAACATCCAAAATCGCACGATGGCCGCGCAGGCGATTCCGAGCTACGCGCCCATGCAGGCCATGGCGCATTTCAACAAGATGCAGTGTTTCTGTTTCAACGAATACACGATGAAGGCTGGCGAATCCAAGCAGTGGCCAGTGGTGTTCGTGATTGACTCGAAACTGCCCAAGGACGTCAAGACGATCACTTTGTCGTACACGTTCTTTGAAGTGGGCGGCAAGGTTCCCGCGGCGCCTTTGGCTGCCCACGAACTGCCGGAAGTGAATCCTTCATGAGCGATCCGGGGCCGGGGGAGTCAAGGGATCCCGTTCGTCGCAAAGGCACTTTTTTGCAGACGTTTCGGACGATTGCGTGGTCGTTCTTCGGGGTGCGCAAAGCGGCTGATCATGAAGATGATGCCAGCGAACTCAACCCGGCTTACGTCGTGGTGGCGGGTGTGATCGGGGCTTTGGTCCTGATTTTGATTTTGGCAAGTGTGGTGAACTGGGTGCTGTCAAGCGGCGTTGCTGCTTGACCTAAAGTGGGATGGGGGACGCCTGCTGGCGTCGCGCTGTTCTTTGAGATTTAAGTCATCGGGATTCAGGAGAAATCATGTCGGCAACGACCTCGTCCGTCAGCGCGCACACCAAGGCGCCTTACTACTTCGTTCCAGCGCCCTCGGCTTTTCCGGTGCTGCTCGCTTCGGCCCTGTTTTTGATCATCACGGGCGCTGCTCACTGGATCAATGAGGGGGGTTGGGGCAGCTACACGACCTTGGCCGGTTTTGTGCTGCTGGCTTTCGTCCTCCAAGGCTGGTTCCGGCAGGCGATTGGCGAAAGTGAAGGCGGCCTGTACAGCGATCGCATTGATGTGTCGTTTCGCTGGAGCATGAGCTGGTTCATTTACTCCGAGGTCATGTTCTTCGGGGCTTTCTTTGGCGCGCTGTATTGGGTCCGCTTGCATGCGGTTCCCAATTTGGGCAGTCTCGAAAATGCAGTGCTGTGGCCTGACTTCAAAGCCATTTGGCCCAGCGCCCAAGCCGGGTTCACGGCATCGCCGGCGGGTACGGTCGAGTCTTTTGCGACGATGGGTCCTTGGCCGTTGCCAACGATCAACACCGCGTTGCTGCTGACGTCGGGTGTCACGCTGACCATTGCGCACCACGCATTGCTCGCAGGCAACCGCACCAAGACCATCGCCTTCATGTGGCTGACCGTGCTGTTGGGTGCCACCTTCATGGGCGTTCAAGGCTATGAATACTCACATGCCTACAGCGAACTCAACCTCAAGCTGAGCTCGGGGGTCTACGGCTCGACCTTCTACATGCTCACCGGTTTTCACGGCTTCCATGTCTTCGTGGGCACCCTGATGCTGTTGTTCATCACGCTGCGTTTGCAAAAGGGCCATTTCACGCCGCAGCGGCACTTCGGTTTCGAGGGGGCCGCCTGGTATTGGCACTTCGTGGACGTGGTGTGGCTTGGTCTGTACATCGTTGTGTACTGGATGTGACCGAACGTTGCTTCCCACAAAACAAAAAAGCCGCGCGATGCGGCTTTTTTGTTTCCTTGAGCTTGGGTCAGTTCATTGGAATGCCGGTGGGTTTTATCCAGCCCATCAGGTAACTGCCCAGCAAGCACACAAACAGGAGCACCGAAATCCCGACCCGCAGGGCAAGCGCGCGCATCATCCGATCTGACTTGGGCTTGCCATCACGCCCGTCACGAACCATGGAGATACCGGCAAATGCCAAGGCACCGATGATTCCCACAAAAGCCATTCCGATGAGGTATTTCATGCAGAGGCATTATGGGCTTCAAGCGAACGCGTTTTTCGAGGTGAGTTGGTGAGCCAGGCCGCGCCCTCGGGCGGTCGCGCGGGGCGACGGGCGCTGATCGTCTTGTTCGCTACCGTGCTGGGCGTACTCGCCACTGGGCGGCTCGGAATCTGGCAACTCGATCGTGCCGCACAGAAGGAAGCCTTGCAGCAGTCGGTCGATTCGCGCTCGGTGCTGCCGGCATTGGCCGCGTCTTCCTTGGCCGAAACGCCCAGTCAGGCGATCGGGCAATACGACCGCGCTGTGGACGTGCGTGGCACCTGGGTCGCGTCGGCCACGGTGTTTCTGGACAACCGTCAGATGAACGGGCGGCCGGGCTTCGTCGTCGTCACGCCGCTGAAGCTTTCGGATGCCATGGGAACCGTTCTGGTTCAACGTGGCTGGACGCCGCGCGATACGCAGGACCGCACACGGGTGCCCAGCCTGCCGGAGGCATCGGGCATCGTCGTCGTGAAGGGACACATCGCCCCGCCACCGCTGAGGCTGTATGACTTTGGTGGCGCGGTTGTCGGCGTGATCCGACAGAATCTCGAGCTCGAAGCCTTTGGGCGGGAGTTCGCGCTTGAACTCAAGCCGCTGTCGATCATCCAGGATGCGGACGGTGCGCCCAACGATGGCTTGCTGCGCCAGTGGTCGCGGCCCGACGTCGGGATTCAAAAGCATTACGGTTATGCCTTCCAGTGGTTTGCGCTTTGCGCATTGATGTCAGGGTTGTATGTCTGGTTCCAAATCGTCAGCCCCCGCCTCCGACCCCAGCGTGGGCGTTGATTCCGCGTCCGGGCTGGGTCTCACCGTTCACTCCATGCCGACGCCCGATCTGACGACCCGTCGGACCGCGTCCGGCCGCTTGAAGATGCTGCTGGTGCTCGCGGTGTGTGCCGCGCCGGTGCTCGCCTCGTACTTCACCTATTTCGTCATCAGGCCCCTGGGCCGCACCAACTACAGCGAGCTCATCACCCCGCCGCGCGAGTTGCCAAAGACGCTGGCGCTGCGAACTCTGGCGGGCGAGCCGGTGGCCGCGACCAGCCTGCACGGTCAGTGGCTGATGGTGCTGGTGGCGGGGGGGGCTTGCGATGCGCCATGTGAAAAGCAGCTCTACTTGCAGCGTCAGTTGCGCGAAACCCTCGGTCGTGAGAAGGACCGGATCGACAAGGTCTGGCTCATCACTGACGGCGTCACACCGCGCCCCGAGTTGATGGCGGCGATTTCTGCGGGGGATCCCGCCACCGTGCTGCGAGTCGATGCCGAATCGCTGGCCCAGTGGATCAGCCCGGCACCAGGCCAGCAACTGGTCGACCACCTGTACCTTGTGGATCCCATGGGGCAGTGGATGATGCGCGCGCCCGTCGATTCCGACCCGGCCAAGCTCAAGCGCGATCTCGAACGACTCCTGCGTGCCTCGGCTTCGTGGGACAACCCCGGTCGATGAGGCCGGGAGCCACTCCATGACTTCTCCGGCCTACGACTTCAGCCCGTCGCTCGCCTTGCTGCTGCTCGGCGCGACGCTGGCGCTGCTACCGCTGCTGTGGGTGGGCTGGCGGCACCGGCGTGGCGGTCCGGCCGAGCGCTGGCGCGCCCTGGTCGTGATCACGATGTTTCTGACGTTCGACTTGATACTCGTGGGCGCTTTCACGCGGCTCACCGACTCGGGGTTGGGCTGCCCGGACTGGCCGGGCTGCTACGGCAATGCCAGCCCGCTCGGGGCGCACCACGAAATCAACGCAGCCCAAAGTGCGATGCCCACCGGCCCGGTGACGCATGGCAAGGCCTGGATCGAGATGTTGCACCGCTATCTGGCAACGGGTGTCGGTGCACTCATCACCGTGCTCGCCATCGTTGCGTGGGTTCAGGCCCGCCAGCAGCGGCTGACGGTCTCGCCGTGGTGGGCGACCGTCAGCTGGTTCTGGGTCTGCCTGCAGGGTGCTTTTGGCGCCCTGACCGTCACCATGAAGCTTTATCCCGCCATCGTGACGGCGCACCTGCTGGGCGCCCTGGGGTTGCTCGCTTTGTTGGCGGTTCAATCGCAGTTGTCGGTCGACAAGCGCCTGAGCCTGTCGCCTTGGCTTCGTCGAGGGCTGGTGCTCGTGTTCATCGTGTGTCTGGTGCAGATCGCCCTGGGCGGATGGGTCAGCACCAACTATGCGGTGCTGGCCTGTCAGGACTTCCCGACCTGCCAGGGCGAGTGGTGGCCGCCAATGGACTTTTCTCAGGGCTTCACCATTGCCCGTGAACTCGGTATGGGCCCTGATGGCCAGTACCTCGCGTTTTCAGCTCTGACCGCGATCCACATGGTTCATCGGCTGGGCGCTGCTGTGGTGCTGCTGGCCGTGGGGGGGCTGATCTGGCGGCTCTGGGCCAGTGGTGACGCAGCGCAGCGCCCATGGGCGCAAGCCCTGGGTGCGGTCTTGCTGTGGCAGTTGGTCAGCGGTTTGAGCAATGTGGTGCTGGGCTGGCCCTTGGCGGCTGCCGTGGCCCACACGGGCGGAGCCGCCGCCTTGGTGGTGGTCCTCACGATGATGCTGACCCGAGCCTATGGCTCAAGCACCCCCCTGGGTGCTCCGACCCCAACCCCGACAACCCCCCGCGTGGCACGAGCCGCTTCGTAGAATCAGTGTCCCGCCATGCCTGAAACCCTTGCCTCTCCCCTGCCTGCCGTCGATCGCACTTTGCGGTTGAAGCAGTACTACGCACTGACCAAGCCGCGGGTGGTGCAGCTGATCGTGTTCTGCGCGGTCATTGGCATGCTGCTCGCGGTGCCCGGCATGCCGGACTGGCCCTTGGCGCTGGCCGCCACCGCCGGAATCTGGCTGGTGGCAGGCGCGGCAGCCGCGCTCAACTGCGTGGTCGAGCAGCACATCGACGCCAAGATGGCCCGCACCGCCTGGCGGCCCACAGCCAAGGGGCAATTGACCAACCTGCAGACGATCACGTTTTCGACGGTGCTGTGTGCGATCGGCAGCGCGGTGCTTTATTTCTGGGTGAACCCGCTCACGATGTGGCTGACGTTTGCCACCTTTGTCGGTTACGCCATCGTCTACACCGTGGTGCTCAAGCCGGCAACGCCGCAAAACATCGTGATTGGTGGCGCCTCGGGCGCCATGCCGCCGGTGCTGGGCTGGGCGGCGATTCGTGGCGATGTGGGTGCAGAGGCGCTCATCTTGTGCCTGATCATCTTCCTGTGGACGCCCCCGCACTTCTGGGCATTGGCGCTGTACCGGGCCGAGGACTATCGAAAGGCCGGGCTGCCGATGCTGCCCGTCACCCACGGAGCAGCTTTCACGCAGTTGCACGTGTTCCTTTACACGCTGGTGCTTTTCGCCGCCACGCTGCTGCCGTTCATCTCGGGCATGAGCGGCTCCATTTATCTGGTGAGTGCAGTGGCGCTGGGTGTGGGCTTCACGGGCTATGCCTGGAAGCTGTGGCGCAACTACTCCGATGCGCTGGCTCGCAAGACCTTCCGCTTCTCGATCTGGCACCTGATGCTGTTGTTCGCGGCGCTGCTGGTCGATCACTATCTGAGGCCGCTGCTGTGACGCCACGTTCGCGTTTTGGCCGGTCGGCTGTTTCGAGCCGCCGCGCCTGGCTGCGCCGCGCTCAGGCGCTCGGGTTGGCGTTGCTGTGCGGTGTGGCGCTCACCGCCTGCAACGATACGGTTTCGGCACGAGCCGGTGCGACGCCTGCCTTTCGTGGGGTCGACATCACCGGCGCCGAATACGCCCGCACGCTGTCGCTCACCGATCAACATGGCCAGCCGCGCACGCTGGCGGATTTCAAGGGCAAGGTCACGCTGGTGTTCTTCGGGTTCACCCAGTGCCCCGACGTGTGCCCCTCCACGATGGCCGAACTCGCGCAGATCAGGGCCAAGCTGGGCGCTGACGGCAACCGGGTGCAAGGCGTGTTCGTCACGCTCGACCCCGAACGCGACACCCCGGAACTGCTCCAGGCCTACATGGCCGGATTCGACCCCAGCTTCATCGCCCTGCGCGGCACGCTGGAGCAAACCGCCGCCGCTGCCAAGGAGTTCAAGGTGTTCTACGCCAAGGTCCCTGGCAAGAGCCCCGGCAGCTACAGCCTCGACCACACCGCGGGTTCGTATGTGTTCGACACCCATGGCAAGGTCCGCCTGTTCGTGCGCTACGGCAGCGGCCCGGAGGCGCTCACGGCCGACCTGAAGGTGCTGCTCGCCGGAGGCTGAGTCGATGCGGGTCGGGCGACTCCGCTTGACACCATGAAAAACGGCCCCTCGGGGCCGTTGGTTTTTGTGGCGGTGCCGGCTCGCGCAGGTCAGTGGGCCTGCGCCAACGCCTTGCGCATCTTCTTCATGGCCGCCACCTCGATCTGGCGAATGCGCTCGGCGCTCACGCCGTATTCATCGGCCAGGTCGTGCAGCGTCATGCCGCCCGAGTTGTCGTCGTTGACCTTGAGCCAGCGCTCTTCGACGATGCGCCGGCTGCGTGCGTCCAGCGATTCGAGCGCCAGCGAGATGCCGTCGCTGGCCAGCCAGTCGCGGTGGTGGGCGTCGAGCACGCGGCTCGGCTCCTGGGTGTCGTCGGCCAGGTAGGCGATGGGCGCGTAGCCGTCTTCGCCGTCGTCATCGGTCAGCGGGTCGAGCGGCACATCACCACCGGACAGCCGCATTTCCATCTCGAGCACGTCTTCGCGCTTGACGTTCAACGTGCGCGCCATGGTGTCGACTTCGCTTTGGGTCAGCGCACTGCGGTGGGTTTCGCCCTCGATCGCGTCGTCTTTCAGGGCTTGCTTCATCGAGCGCAGGTTGAAGAACAGCTTGCGCTGTGCCTTGGTGGTGGCCACCTTGACCATGCGCCAGTTCTTCAAGATGTACTCGTGGATCTCCGCCTTGATCCAGTGCATGGCGTAGCTCACCAGCCGCACGCCTTGGTCAGGGTCGAAGCGCTTGACGGCCTTCATCAGGCCGACGTTGCCCTCTTGAATCAGGTCACCGTGCGGCAAGCCGTACCCCAGGTACTGCCGCGCGATCGACACCACCAGCCGCAGGTGCGACAGCACCAACTGACCGGCCGCTTGCACATCGCCGGCTTCGCGCAGTCGGCGCGCCAGTGCCTGCTCTTCCTCGAGGGTGAGCATCGGGATGCGGTTGGCTGCCGAGATGTAGGCATCGATGTTGCCCAGCGAGGGCACCATCGTCCACGGATCGCGCAGCGTGAGGGCAGAAACGGAATTCGAAAAGGTTGTGTTCATGTCGGCAATCGACTCGCTCAAACCTGAGGAAGGTCACAAATGTTAGCACTCGCATTTGTCGAGTGCCAAGCCCCGCGCACGGACCAGACCCTTGATGATGGTCGCGCTGCATCCGCGGCACTTGACCCTGATCATGGCCGATGCATCGAGGGGGTCGCATGCTCGGTGAACCGTTCGCCGGCTGCGCCAAGGCGACGCCGTCCCACCCGCCTCGCCCATGCCCGACACCCCCACGCCTGCCCGGTACCGCTGGAAATTCATCGCCGCAGTGCTCGCCACGTTGCTGGCGGCGGTGCTGGCCCTGCGCTGGTGGAGTGGCCCGCAGGTGGTGGCCCAGACGCTGCAGCGGCGCGATCTGGTGCAGTCCGTGGTCGCCAGCGGCCGGGTGGAAACAGCGCACCGGGTCGAGATCGGCGCGCAGATCACCGCCACCGTGGTGCGCGTGCCCGTGTCGGAGGGGCAGGTGGTGAAGGCGGGCGACGTGCTCATCGAGCTCGAATCGGCCGAGCAGCGTGCCATCGCGCGGCAAGCGCAGAGCGCGCTGGCGCAAGCGCAGACCCGCCTGCGCCAATTGAATGAGGTGCAAGTGCCGGTGGCCGAGCAGGCGCTGCGTCAGGCCCAGGCCAGCTTTGACAACGCGAGCTCGATGCTGAGGCGGCAGCAAGAGCTGTTCGGCAAGGGTTTCATCGGCGAGGCCGCGCTCGATGACTCGCGCCAGGCCTTCGAACTGGCCGATGCCCAGCGGCAATCGGCGAACAAGCAGCTCGCCACCCTGCGCGCCGGCGGTGGCGAACACGAGTTCACCGTGGCCTCGGTGGCGCAGGCCCGTGCCGCAGCCGAAGCCGCGCACGCGCGGGCCGGCTATGCGCTCATCCGCGCCCCGTTGGCTGGCACGCTGATCGGGCGCTCCGTCGAGGTGGGCGATGTGGTGCAGGCCGGCAAGGTGCTGATGACGCTGTCGCCCGCCGGCCCCACGCAACTCGTGGCCGAGATCGACGAACGCAATTTGCGGCTGCTCGCGCTGGGCCAGCCAGCACTCGCCTCGGCCGACGCCTACCCGCAACAGCGCTTCGGCGCCAAGCTGGTCTACATCAACCCGGCCATCAATGCGCAGACCGGTGCGGTGCAGGTCAAGCTCGACGTGGCCGCGCTGCCGCTGGCGCTGACGCAGGACATGACGGTGTCGATCGACATCGACGTGGCGCACCGCCAAGGTGCCTTGCTGTTGCCGGTGGGCGCGCTGAGCGAGTCCGCGGGGCCCGAGGCGGTCGACGGTTCGGTGCTGCGCATCGAAGGCGGCCGTGCCATGCGGCGGCCGGTGCGGCTGGGTCTGCGCAGCGGCGGCTGGGCCGAGGTGCTCGAGGGCCTGAGCGTGGGCGACCGCGTGGTCGCAGCACCCGCTACCGTGGCGCCCGGCTCGCGGGTGCGCGCGGTCGCCCCGGCGGCGCTGCCTTGAGTCAGGCGCCGCGCATGTTCTCGCACTGGCTGCCCTTCGAGTGGATCGTGGCGCTGCGCTTCTTGCGAGAAGGCCGGCTGCAGACCATCTTCATCATGACCGGCGTGGCCATCGGCGTCGGGGTGATCGTCTTCATGTCGGCGCTGCTGGCTGGCTTGCAGTCCAACTTCATCCGCCGCGTGCTGTCGGCGCAGGCGCACATCCAGCTGCTGCCGCCCAAGGAAGTGACCCGCACGCTGCGCGGTGCGGCCAGCGCTCCGGGCGAGCGTGCCTCCGAGGTGCAGGCGGCCATCGTGCAGCCGCCGCTGCAGCGATTGAAGTCCATCGACCAGTGGCAAGCGGTGGCCGAGCAGATCCGCGCCATGCCCGAGGTGCTGGTGGTCTCGCCGGTGGCCGGTGGCTCGGCGCTGGTGCTGCGTGGCAGCGTGAGCCGCTCGATTTCGCTCAGTGGCATTCAGCCCGAGCTGTACTTCCGCATCATCGACCTCAACGAGAAGATCGTGCGCGGCAGCACCCGCCTGAGCGGCAGCGACATCCTGATCGGCACCGAGCTGGCCAGCGATCTGGGCCTGGACGTCACCGACAAGCTGCGCGTGACCACCGCCAGCGGCGCATCGAGTGCGCTCACCATCACCGGCATCTTCGACCTGGGCAACAAGGCGGTGAACTCGCGCAATGTGTTCATGGCGCTGCACACCGCGCAGAGCCTGCTCGGGCTGCCCGGCGGCGTGACCAGCATGGAAGTCACGGTGCGCGACGTCTACGCCGCTGAAGGCGTGGCCCAGCGCATCACGCGAGCCACCGGCGTCGAGGCCGACAGCTGGATCAAGACGAGCGCCCAGTTCTTTGCCGCCATCAGCGCGCAGACCACCGCCAACACCGCGATCCGCTTCTTTGTGGCGCTGTCGGTGGCTTTCGGCATCGCCAGCGTGCTGGTGGTGGTGGTGGTGCAGAAGTCGCGCGAGATCGGCATCTTGCGCGCGATGGGCATCTCGCAGGGTCAGATCCTGCGCGTGTTCTTGCTGCAAGGCGGGCTGCTCGGACTCGGGGGCTCGGTTGCGGGTTGTGCCATCGGCGCGACGGCGCTGGTGCTGTGGCAGCGCTATGCGCGCAACGCCGACGGCACGCCGTTGTTTCCGCTGGTGTTCGATCCCAAGTTGTTTTTGGCGGCGCTGCTGCTGGCCACGCTCACCGGCTTGCTGGCCGCCTTTGCCCCGGCGCTGCGAGCGGCGCGACTCGATCCGGTGGTGGCCATCCGTGGCTGAAGCCACCGCGCCTGTGGCCGCCACGGCACCGGCGCGTCCGGTCGTCGTGTCGCTGCGCGGTGTGCGCAAGGCCTACAACGTGGGCAAGCCGTTCGAGACCGAGGTGCTGCACGGCATTGACCTGACGCTGCTGCGCGGTGAGTTCTGCGCGGTGATGGGCCCGTCGGGTTCGGGCAAGTCCACCTTGCTCAACATCATCGGTCTGCTCGATCGGCCGAGCGCCGGCCGCGTGGCCGTGTGCGGCGAGGACACCGACGCGCTCGACGACCGCGCCCTGACGCGGCTGCGCGGCCATTCGATCGGCTTCGTGTTCCAGTACCACCACCTGATCACCGCCTTCAGCGCGCTCGAAAACGTGATGATGCCGATGCTCGGCGCGGCCGGATTTGCGAACGATGCGATGCGCGCGCGCGCCGCCGAGCTGATCGACAACGTCGGGCTGCGCGCACAGCAGCACCACGGCGCGGCCAACCTCAGCGGCGGCCAGCAGCAGCGCGTGGCCATCGCCCGCGCGCTGGCCATGAACCCCGCGCTGCTGCTGGCCGACGAGCCCACCGGCAACCTCGACACCCACAGCGCCGACGACGTGTTCGCGCTGCTGCGTCGCTTCAACCAGGAGCACGGCACGACGGTGCTGTTCGTCACGCACAACCCCGCGCTGGCCGCGCGCTGTGACAAGACCATCCAGGTCGTCGATGGCATGGTGACCGGATGAGCCGCGATCTCCGCGCTGGCCGACCCGCCAGCGTGCGGAGAGCCGTCATGCCGTTGGACTTGAGGCGGCTGTTCAGTCGATTCCTGCGACGGCACCGAGCGCTGCGGCATTTCGGCCGCCATCCGCTGGTCGCCACGCTGGCCGGTCGCGGCCCGGTGGCGCCGCTGCCCGACGCCACGGCCGCCGAGCTGATGCGCGCCGCGCGCGATGAGCCGGCCGCCGCGATCGCGCGTCTGGACTCGCACCCCGACGGCCTGAGCGCGCGCGAAGCCGCCGCACGGCTGGCCCGCCAAGGCCCCAACGAGGTTCAGCACGAGGCGCCGTTGCCCGGCTGGCTGCATCTGTGGCACTGCTACCGCAACCCGTTCAACCTGCTGCTCAGCGTGCTGGCCGTGGTGTCGTATTTCACCCAGGACGCCAAGGCCACCATCGTCATCGGCGTGATGGTGGTGATGAGCACGGCGATCCGCTTCGTGCAGGAAGGTCGCTCGCACCGCGCCGCCGACCGGCTCAAGGCGATGGTCAGCAACACCGCCACCGTGATCCGCCGCTCGCCGTCGGCGACGCCACAGGCACCGGTCGCCGTGGCCCCCGCTGCGCTGCCCACGCGCGAGATCGCGCTGCGCGATCTGGTGCGCGGCGACGTGGTGGCGCTGTCGGCCGGCGACATGATCCCGGCCGATTGCCGCGTGCTCAGCGCGCGCGACCTGTTCGTGTCGCAATCGGCGCTGACCGGCGAGTCGATGCCAATCGAGAAGTTCGTTGATCGCCACGGCGAAGGCAGCGCGCCGCTGGAGCAGCGCAACCTCGTGTTCATGGGCACCAACGTCATCTCGGGGACGGCCACCGCGCTGGTGGTGGCCACCGGCAACCGCACCTGCTTCGGCACGCTGGCGCTGCGCGCTTCGGCCACCGAGGTCGCGCCCAACGCCTTCCAGGCCGGCGTCAACAGCGTGAGCTGGCTGCTGATCCGCTTCGCGCTGGTGATGGTGCCCATCGTGCTGCTGGTCAGCGGCTTCGCGCAGGGCGACTGGCTGCAGGCGTGCCTGTTCGCGCTGTCGGTGGCCGTGGGCCTGACGCCCGAGATGCTGCCGATGATCGTCACCACCACGCTGGCGCGCGGCGCGGTGGCGCTGTCGCACCGCAAGGTCGTCGTCAAGCGGCTCGATGCGATCCAGAACTTCGGCGCCATGGACGTGCTGTGCACCGACAAGACCGGCACCCTCACGCAAGACCGCATCGCGCTGGCCAGCCACACCGACGCCTTCGGGCGGTCGTCCGAGCCCGTGCTCCACTTTGCCTTTCTCAACAGCCACTACCAGACCGGGCTGAAGAACCTGCTCGACCACGCGGTGCTCGAGCACGTCGAACTGGCCACCGAGCTCAAGCTCGAGCAGGACTACCGCAAGATCGACGAGATCCCGTTCGACTTTGTCCGCCGTCGCATGTCGGTGGTGGTGAGCGCGCGCGACGAGCGCCACGAGCTGATCTGCAAGGGCGCGCTCGAAGAGGTGCTCGCGGTGTGCACCCACGTGCGAACGGGCGAGGGCGACAACGCGCACGACGAGTCGCTCGATGCCGCGACGCTAGCGCGCGTGCTGCAGACCACGCGCGAGCTCAACGACAGCGGGCTGCGCGTGGTGGCCGTGGCGATGAAGGTGCTGCCGCCCAGCCAGGTCGTGTACTCGGTGGCCGACGAGGCCGCGCTCACGCTGATCGGCCACATCGCCTTCCTCGATCCGCCCAAGGAGTCGGCCGCCGCGGCGCTGCAGGCGCTGGCCGCGCATGGCATCCGCGTGGTGGTGCTCACCGGCGACAACGAGCGCGTGACCGCGCGCGTGTGCCAGCAGGTCGGCTTGGCGGTGGACGCGGTGAAGCTCGGCGCCGAGATCGACGCGATGGACGACGCGCAGCTGGCGCTCATCGTCGAGCAGCACGCGGTGTTCGCCAAGCTCACGCCGCTGCACAAGGAGCGCATCGTGCGTGCGCTGCGCGGCGGCGGCCATGTGGTGGGCTTCATGGGCGACGGCATCAACGACGCGCCGGCGCTGCACGCGGCCGACATCGGCATCTCGGTCGACACCGCGGTCGACATCGCCAAGGAGGCCGCCGACATCATCCTGCTCGAAAAGAGCCTGCTGGTGCTCGACGAGGGCGTGGTCGAAGGCCGCACCACCTTTTGCAACATGCTCAAGTACATCCGCATGACCGCGAGCTCGAACTTCGGCAACGTGTTTTCGGTGCTGGTGGCCAGCGCCTTCCTGCCCTTTTTGCCGATGCTGCCGCTGCAACTGCTGGTGCAAAACCTCCTGTACGACATCGCGCAAACCGGCATCCCGTTCGACCGTGTCGATGCCGAACTCGTCAGCCGCCCGCTGAAGTGGGACGCCGCGGGCATCGGGCGCTTCATGGTCTTCTTCGGCCCGATCAGCTCGCTGTTCGACTTCACCACCTTCGCGGTGCTGTGGTGGGTGTTTGGCGCCAACTCGCCCACCACGCAGGGCCTGTTCCATTCGGGCTGGTTCGTCGTCGGGCTGCTCACGCAAACGCTGGTCGTCCACATGATCCGCACGCCCCGGCTGCCGTTCATCGAGAGCCGCGCCGCACCACCGCTGCTGGTCATGACCGTGGCGGTGGTGGCCATCGGGGTGTGGCTGCCGATGGGCCCGCTGGCCGCCGACTTCGGGCTACGCTCGTTGCCGCTGCCGTTCTTCGGCTGGCTGGTCGCCATCCTGGCGGGCTATGCGCTGCTGACCACGCTGATGAAGCGGTTCTACATCCGCCGCTTCGGCTGGCAGTGATCTGACACGGGCACCCCCGCTCATCCGAGTCGGCGTGGTGCGGTGCCCTGCACGGGGGCGTTGACCACGATCGCACTGGGCTCGCTGGCAAGGGCCAATGCTGAGACTCCCGCTGCCCCTCGGAGCCTGCGATGCGGTGCTGGTGGGCTTTTCGATGGGCGGCGGCGAGGTGGCGCGCGACATGTCGCGCCACGGCGACGACGACCAGATCGTGCCGATCTGCGCTGCCGGCCGCGCCGCCGCCAAGGGCATCGCCCACGCCACGCTGATCGACTGCGCAGGCGCGCCGCACGCCATCCCGGTCACGCACCGCGACCGGCTGACTCAGGATTTGCTGGCGTTCATTCGGGGGCGTTGAGGCCCCCGGGCCGTCACACGTTGAACAGGAAGTTCAACACGTCGCCGTCCTTGACGACGTATTCCTTGCCTTCGGCGCGCATCTTGCCGGCTTCCTTGGCGCCTTGTTCGCCCTTGAAGGCGACGAAGTCCTCGAAGGCGATGGTCTGGGCGCGGATGAAGCCGCGCTCGAAGTCGGTGTGGATCACGCCGGCGGCTTGCGGGGCGGTGTCGCCGATGTGGATGGTCCAGGCGCGCACTTCCTTCACGCCGGCGGTGAAGTAGGTCTGCAGCCCGAGCAGGCTGAACGCCGCGCGGATCAGGCGGTTGAGGCCGGGTTCGGTCTGGCCCATCTCGGACAGGAACATCAGCCGGTCTTCGTCGGCCATGTCGGCGAGTTCGGCTTCGGTCTTGGCGCAGATTGCCACCACGGGGGCCTTCTGGCTCGCGGCGTACTCGCGCAACTTGTCGAGGTGCGGGTTGTTGTCGAAGCCGCCTTCGTCGACGTTGCCCACGAACATCGCCGGCTTGGCGGTGATCAGGCACAGCGGCTTGAGCACGACCAGTTCTTCCTTGCTGAAAGCGATGCTGCGCACCGGACGCGCTTCGTTGAGCGCGGCCTGGCACTTGGTGAGCACGTCGACCAGCTTGGCGGCTTCCTTGTCGTTGCCCGACTTGGCCGACTTGATCGAGCGCTGCAGCGTCTTGTCGACGGTGGCGAGGTCGGCCAGACACAGCTCGGTCTGGATCACCTCGATGTCGGAGATCGGATCGACGCGGCCGGCCACGTGGATCACGTTGTCGTCGTCGAAGCAGCGCACCACATTGACCAGCGCGTCGGTCTCGCGAATGTGCGCGAGGAACTGGTTGCCCAGGCCTTCGCCCTTGGACGCCCCGGCCACCAGGCCGGCGATGTCGACGAACTCGACGATGGCCGGCACGATGCGCTCGGGCTTGACGATGACTGAGAGCGCATCGAGCCGCGGGTCAGGCAGCTCGACGATGCCCACGTTGGGCTCGATGGTGCAAAACGGGTAGTTCTCCGCCGCGATGCCCGCCTTGGTGAGCGCGTTGAAGAGGGTGGATTTGCCGACGTTGGGCAAACCGACGATGCCGCATTTCAGGCTCATGGTGCAGATCTCACAGTGCGGGAAAGGGGGTGTGGGCCACGCCGTAGGCGGGGAGGCGATTCTAGGTGGCGGCCTTCGCTCGGCGCAGCATCAGCACGTTGCCGGCCACCGCGAGCAGCACGCCCGCGCCGGTGAGCGCGTCGGGCCGGTAGCTCTCGAGCAGCACCGACACGCCCAGCGCCAGCAGCGGCGTCATCACCCCAATGGTGCCGCTGGGGCCCGGGCCGAGCCGCTCCTGGAGGGTCAGGTAGCACGCAAACGACACCACCGTGCCCACCAGCGCCAGGTACACCAGCGAGGCCCACCACGACAGCACCGCCGGCGGCATGAACGAGTGGCCCATGAACAAAGCCACCAACGCTGTCGCCAGCGCGCCATAGCCCATGCCGAAGCCGAGCGACGGCCAGAACGGCAGGCCACGCACCCGGTTGCGCGTGGCGGCCAGGCTGCCGCACGAACTCAGGCACACGGCGGCCAGCGTGAACGCCGCACCCGCACCCACCGACGAGGCCGCGCCCAGCGATCCGGCGCCTTGTGCCTGCGATGCCACGCCCGCGGCCGCCTTGCCGAACTCGGGCCAGAACATCAGCGCCACGCCCAGCAGCCCGAGCAGGCCCCCGGCGATGAAGCGTGCGCTCACCTTCAGGTTGAACAGCGCGTGCGCGCCCAGCCCGGCGATCAGCGGCGCTGCCGAGTAGCCCACCGCGACCAGGCCTGAGGGCAGGTGCCGCTCGGCGTGATAGACGAAGACATACGACACGCCAAACATCGTCACGCCTTGCAGCGCGAGCAGCGCGTGGTCGCGCCAGGCAAAGCGCAAGTTCATGCCGCGCACGGCGCACGTGCCGAGCACCAGCGCGCACGCCAGCAGGAAGCGCAGCGCCACGCCGACCTCGGGCGTGGTGTGGCCCAGCTGGTAGGTGATGGCGTGCCAGGTGGTGCCCCAGCTGAGCACGCACACGGCAAACAGCTGCCAGGTCTTGAAGCGCACCGTCACATCGGCTGTCACTGCGTCGCTCATGTCAGCCTTTCCTCGGGGGTGTTGCCGGACCGGGCCGTGGCGGGCCCGGGTTTCCAAGGCCTGCGTCGCGGCCCGTTTTCAGCCAGCGCGGATTGTGCCTTTGCCCCCGTGGCGCCATGGGCCGCTCCCTACAATCCCAGTGATGAAACCCCATGATGTGCAAGTGCGAGGCGCGGGTCTGGTGGGACAGTCGCTGGCGCTGTCGCTGGCGCGCATCGGGCTGCGCGTGGCGCTGGTGCCCGAGCCGGCTTCGGCAGCACGCGGACCCGACGTGCGGGCCTACGCGCTCAACGCGGCCTCGGTCGCCTTGCTGCGCGGCCTGAAGGTGTGGGACGCCTTGCCACCGCACGCCGCCACCGCGGTGCACGACATGCACATCGAGGGCGATGCCAGTGGCGCGGCCATCGATTTTTCGTCGTGGGAGCAGCACGTGGGCGAGCTGGCCTGGATCGTCGATGCCGCCGTGCTCGAGCGCGAACTGGCCGCCGCGGTGCGCTTTTCGCCGCACATCAGCGTGGTCAGCGCCGACGCGCCCGAGGCCGCCGCGCCGCTCACCGCCATTTGCGAAGGCAAGTGGTCGGCCACGCGCGAGGCCCATCGCGTGGTCACCGACCGGCGTCCCTACGGCCACCGCGCCATCGCCGCTCGCGTGGTCAGCGACCGGCCGCACGCCGGCGTGGCGCGACAGTGGTTTCGCTCGCCCGACGTGCTGGGCTTGCTGCCTTTCGACGCGCCGGTGCCGGCATCGTCCTACGCGATCGTGTGGTCGGTGCCGGATGCGCGCGCCGACGAGCTCATGGCCCTGGGCGACACCGCCTTCACCGATGCGCTGATGCACGCCACGGGTGGGGCGGTCGGCACGCTGCGACTGGCCAGCGAGCGCGCGGCCTGGCCGCTGATGCGCGCGCAGACCGGCCAATGGTGCGGCGAGGGCTGGGTGCTGCTGGGCGACGCCGCCCACGTGGTGCATCCGCTGGCCGGGCAGGGGCTGAATCTGGGGCTCGCCGATGTGGTCGCGCTCACCGGCGTGCTCGAGTCGCGCGAGTCGTGGCGGGGGCTGGGCGACGCCAAGCTGCTGCGCCGCTATGCGCGCGAGCGGCTCGTGCCCACCCGCGCCATGGTCGAGATCACCGACGCGCTGCTGCACCTGTTTGCCCACCCGGCGCCTGCCGTGAGGGAACTGCGCAACCGGGGTTTGAATCTGGTCAACCGGGCTTCGATCCTCAAGCGCTGGCTGACATCGCGCGCGCTCGATTCCTGAACGCCGCCCGCCCGGGCTGCGCTCCCATACCCATCCACTTTTGAAAGCACACCCCATGGCCACCCACGCCCCATCGATCAGACAAGTGCGCCCCGTGTGGCAGACCGCCGTGGCGGTGCTGGGGCTGTCCATGGCGCTGCTCGGGCTTGCGCACGCCGGCGATGCCGAGATCCGCAAGAACCTGGGTGAGCGGCTGAAAGACCTGGGCAAGATCGACGAGGTCAGCAAGACGCCGATGGCGGGCCTGTACGAGGTGCGCGTGGGCACCGAGGTGTATTACACCGACGAGGCGGGCAATTTCTTCATCGAAGGTCAGCTGCTGGACACCCGCACGCGCACCAATCTCACTGAAGAGCGGGTTGCCAAGCTCACGGCGATCGACTTCGCCAGCCTGCCGCTCAAGGATGCGCTGGTCTGGAAGCAAGGCGATGGCAGCCGCAAGCTGGTGGTGTTTGCCGACCCGAACTGCGGCTACTGCAAGAAGTTCGAGCGCGATGTGCGCCAGGCCAAGGACCTGACCATCTACACCTTCCTGTACCCCATCCTCGGGGCCGACTCGACCGACAAGTCGCGCAACATCTGGTGCTCGAAGGACCCGGCGCGCACCTGGGCCGACTGGATGGTCGATGGCAAGCTGCCGCCCAAGATGATGGGCGCGTGCGACACCACGGCGCTGCAGCGCAATTCGGCGCTGGGACGCAAGCACAAGGTCAATGGCACGCCGGCACTGGTGTTCGAAGACGGCAAGCGGGTGCCCGGTGCCCTCAGCCTGGAGCAACTCGAAAAGCAGTTGGTCGCCGCGAAGAAGCCGGTTTGAGCGCCCCGGCCCACCTGCTCGATTTCGAGCCCACCCGCACGGAATTGCTGCGCCGGCTCGATGCGGTGCACCCGGGCGAATACGCCCGCACCCGCAACGCGCTCGACGGCGCGGTCACCGGCTTGTCGCCCTACCTGTGCCACGGCGTCATCAGCTTGCGCGATGCGGTGGCCCGCGTGCTGCAAAAGCACCGGCTCGGCTACGACGACAAGCTGATGTTCGAGTTCGCCTGGCGCGAGTTCTTCCACCACGTGTGGCGCCGCGAAGGCGAGCGCGTGCTGCTCGACATGCGAGCGGCCAACGTGTGGCCGGGCGCCTACGCGACCGAGCTGCCCGCCGACTTGCGCGAGGGCCGCACCGGCGTGCCGGTGATCGACGCTGCGGTGCGTCAGCTGTACGCCACCGGCTACCTGCACAACCACGCCCGCATGTGGCTGGCCAGCTACGTGGTGCACCTGCGCAAGGTGCACTGGCGCGCGGGCGCCGACTGGCTGTATGGCCACTTGCTCGACGGCGACGTGCCGAGCAACCACCTGAGCTGGCAATGGGTGGCCGGCACCTTCTCGAGCAAGCCGTACCTGTTCAACGCCGACAACGTGGCCAAGTACGTGCCGCGCCAGGGCTTCGAGGCCTGGCGAGCTGCCGGCACGGTGGTCGATCAGGACTACGCCGCGCTCGAGCAGCTCGCCCGCCACGCTGAGGATGTCGGCCCCGAGCCGGGCACCCACGACGGCGTGGTGGAGCCGCAACTGCACGCCGCGCCGCAGCCCGCGTGGATCACCGAGCACGTGACGACGTTGAGCGCCACGCTGCCCTCACGGCGCGAGATCGAGCTGGTTGCCCCGTGGGCGATGGGCGAGCGCGAAGGCGGCGCCGGCGCCGGGGCGGGCGGGCCATGGCGGCTGGGCGTGATCCACCTGCCGGCGCACGCCGCGCTGCCGTGGAGCGAAGCGCGCTGGCGCTGGGTGCTGCAGCGCATGGGCGCCATCACCGAGGCCACCTTCGTGGGCGACGCGACCACGCTGGCGAGCTCGGTGCGCGGCTGGCCCCAACCCGATCGCGTGCTGGCGCGGCGCTCGCCGATGCCCGGCTACGACGCCGCGCTGGGCACATTGGGCGAACTGCGCGAGGCCACGCGGCTGCTGCCCAATCCGCCCGAGACCTGCCGCTCGTTCAGCGTGTTCTACGAGGCGGTCAAGCGACAATCCCGTTCGCTGCAATCGCAGCTCAACGGAGAACTTTTTTGAGTGCTTCGGGCCTCGTCCGCGACGTGCCGCCGATCGGTCATGAACCCGGGGTGGCCACGTTGCGTCTGGGCTACGCCGGCTTGCTGCCCTTCGCGCTGGGTGCGTTGCTGCTGTGGATCGTGCGCCCCGATGCGCACCCCTATGTGGCGTTGTCGCTGTCGGCCTACGGCGCGGTGATCGTGTCGTTTCTGGGCGGCATCCACTGGGGGCTGGGCTTTCGCGCCGAGCCGGTGGATCCGGGCCGCTTCGTGTGGGGCGTGGTGCCTTCGCTGGTGGCCTGGGTGGCGGTGATGATGCCGCCGTATGCCGGGCTGGTGGTGCTGGGCGTGATGCTGGTGGTTTGCTATTTGGTCGATCGGCGCGTGTATCCGCTGCACGGTGCGGCCGGCTGGTTGACCCTGCGCTTTCGACTGACCGCGGTGGCCAGCCTGAGCTGCTTCATC
>CAIVGK010000179.1 GCA_903905475.1 uncultured Burkholderiales bacterium
AACGTCAAGCCCGGCATGGTGATTTACCAGGAAGAAATCTTTGGCCCGGTGCTCGGCATCGTGCGCGTGCAAACGCTGCAAGAGGCGATGGACCTGATCGACGCGCACGAGTACGGCAACGGCACCTGCATCTTCACCCGCGACGGCGAAGCGGCACGCTACTTCTCGGACAACATCCTGGTTGGCATGGTGGGGGTGAACGTGCCACTGCCAGTGCCGGTGGCTTACCACTCGTTCGGCGGCTGGAAACGCAGCCTGTTTGGCGACCTGCACGCCTACGGCCCCGACGCCGTGCGTTTCTACACCAAGCGCAAGACCATCACGCAACGCTGGCCCTCGGCCGGCGTGCGCGAGGGCACGGTGTTCAGCTTTCCGAGTAACCGGTAAACAGCGGGGGCGGCCGCCGGGCCCGGCTGGCCCAACACATCGGCGGACGGGCCCAGCTTTAGCCGAGCGATTGGCTCAGCCGTGTTGATCTGGCACCTGCTTGGGCTGTTCCGACCAAGCTGCTGGTTCATCGTGATCGTCGGCTTCGGCTACCGCGGCCGTCGCCTGCACCTTGTCAGGCGCGTGATGTGCGGGCGCGTAGATGGTGTAGATCTGCATCGGCGTTGTTCCGGTATTGGTGATGTTGTGCCAGGTTCCCGCAGGAACGAGCACGCACCAACCGTCCGACACTTCTTGCTCGAACGTCAGCTTGTCCTTCGCAGCACCCATCTGCACCAGGCCGTGCCCGGCGTCGAGGCGCAGGAACTGATCGGTCTGCGGATGCGCTTCGAGGCCAATGTCGCCGCCCACGGGGATCGACATCAGCGTCACTTGCAAATACCGCCCGCTCCAAGCGACCGAACGGTAATTTGAATTCGCTTTCGTCGCCCGCTCAATGTCGAACGACTGCGGCTTGGGCCCGATGTCCTCGATCCTGCTAGAAGCCTTAACCATGTCGGATCTCCCCATCATTTCCATAAATAAAACTATTGCGCGCCGCTCAAACTGTCGCGGTTGCAGAGTGGCATTGCTGCGCTCGGCTTGGGCCGAAGTGACCTGCTGGTCTCACTTGGCAAATATACGATCGGGGCGGAGGAACTTCTGTGCGGTAGCGCACTGGACGGCATGATTTGCCGCTGAATGTCAACACTCTCCACTGACTTAGGTCAGACTGGATCGGTCGTCTGCGTGACGCGTGAATTGACTCCATACGCAGACTCCTAAAATGACCGACTTCAACAAATGAAGGTGGTATTTACCATGCACGGAGCCTCCAAACACCTTGACGACCTTGAATGGACTCGCTGGCCAGCCGATCAGGTGGCCACACGCGGCAAGGCGCAATGGAAAGAGCTGCTGGGCAGTGCTTCCGGGTGCCAGAACGACATGACGATGGGCGTGGTTCGCCTCAGGAAGGATGAGTCGCTCGAGCCGCACCGCCATTCGCAGCCGGAGACTTATTTCACCCTGTCAGGACGCGGCACGGTCACCATTGAGGGTGTGGTGCACAGCGTCGAACCCGGCAGAATGCTGTTCATTCCGGGCAATGCCCAGCACCAGATCAACAACGAGAATGACGAGGATCTGACGATTCTTTACGCGTTTGCCATCAGTGAT
>CAIVGK010000180.1 GCA_903905475.1 uncultured Burkholderiales bacterium
GCGGCCTTGGCGTCTCGGGTTTCAGTGCGGTCGGCCTCGAACGCGACGAAGGCGTAGGCGTACTGCGTGAAGCCGGCGGCCACCGATTCGGCCAGCGGCAGGTGGTCGGGGGTCTTGCGCAGCACCGACTCGGACAGCTTCAAATAGAAAGCGCTCGCCTCGCGCGCCAGCACGATGTCGTCTTCTGCGGCCTGGCCCTGGCCGGCGAGTTCGTTGGCGACGTTGCGAACCAGCATCGTGCGCGGTGAGCAGGCCGTCAGCAGCGCGACCAGCAACGACAGGCTCAGGAGGCGGGCGCAAAAAAATGTCAAAGCTTCACCGTCGCTTTCCGTGGTCGATCTTGGGGGGGGGACGATGCCGGGCCGCGCAGCCCGTGCATGGTGGGGCCAGGGGAGCGCTTGGGGTGGCACGTGTTCCCACGCTGGAGCAGGGCTGCGGCCACACCGCAGTCCGTTCGGCTCGACGCTACCGTGTGATCGTGAATCTGCGGTGACACGAACGGGCGGCTGCCCGCGCCGGCCGATCAAGAACTGAGCGGCAACTCGGCGTACTTGCAAACCACGTCACAACGGGCGTGATGCTCGATCGTCAGACCGATGCGCTGGCCGGGTTTCAGGGCTGAAAACTCGCCCCCGCTCGTACTGCGGGTGATGGTCCAGCCGCGCTGGTCGTCGCCTGCCAGATAGACCATGCCCACGCCGGGCAACACATCTTCGACGGTGGCTTTGACGGTTGACGTGGTGAGATCTTGCATGGTGGAACCTCAGTCAGATCCAGTGGCCGGCACGCGCTCACGGCCGCCGCGTTGATCACAACAGCAGCCACAGTCTGACGAGGCCGACGAGGTCGTGCTTTGTTTCAGCGCAAAGGCAGCCCCTTGGGCACCCAGCGCAACACAGGCGTGGAGGAATTTGCCACCACGGCGCGAGGGAAGCGTTGATGCTGGGCAAGCTGGCCGGCGCGACAAGGCGGCGGTGCCGGGAGAGACAGCCGCCAAGGTGGCGCCGACCGCATGCAGGGTGGGTGATGCAGGCCCTTTCAACGGGCCATGGTGATCTCGGCGCTGGAGGCCGAGGGTCGCTCAGATGTCGCGGATCAGCTGGCGGAAGGCGTCGACGTCTTCGAAGCTGCGGTACACCGAGGCAAAGCGCACGTAGGCCACCTTGTCGATGCGCTTGAGCTCGCGCATGACCAGTTCGCCCAGGCGGGTCGACGGCACTTCGCGCGCGCCGCTGCCGAGCAGCTTTTCCTGGATGCGCTCGAGCGCGGCGTCGATCTGCTCGACGCTGACCGGGCGCTTGCGCAGCGCCAGCGTCATCGACGCGCGGATCTTGGTCATGTCGAAATCAGCACGCGTGCCGTCTTTCTTGATGACCGACGGCAGCGCGATTTCGGCGCGCTCGTAGGTGGTGAAGCGCTTGTCGCAGCTCTGGCAGCGGCGGCGCCGGCGCACCACGTCGCCTTCGTCAGATTCGCGCGTCTCGACGACTTGCGTTTCGGTGTGGCTGCAGTAAGGGCAACGCATGCGAGGAGACCGGTGGCCGGATCAGTCGGGCTGCGCGATCCGGCCGCCGGCGGCTCAGCGGTAGACGGGGAAGTCGCGCGTCAGCGCGGCCACCTTGGCGCGCACGGCGGCCAGGTTGGCCTCGTCGTGCGGGTTGTCGAGCACATCGGCGATCAGGTGCGCGGTCAGGCGCGTTTGCTCTTCCAGGAACCCGCGCGTGGTGAGTGCGGGCGTGCCCAGCCGGATGCCGCTGGTGACCATCGGCTTTTGCGGATCGTTCGGGATGCCGTTCTTGTTGCACGTCATGTGCGCCAGGCCCAGTGCGGCTTCGGCTTCCTTGCCGGTGAGGTTCTTCGGGCGCAGGTCGACCAGCATCACGTGGCTTTCGGTGCGCCCGCTCACGATGCGCAGGCCGCGCGAGATCAGCGTTTCGGCCAGCACCACGGCGTTCTTCAGCACTTGCTGCTGGTAGGTCTTGAATTCGGGCGCCAGCGCTTCCTTGAAGGCCACCGCCTTGGCCGCGATCACGTGCATCAGCGGGCCGCCCTGGATGCCGGGGAACACTGCGCTGTTGATCTTCTTGGCGATGTCTTCGTGGTTCGTGAGGATGATGCCGCCGCGCGGGCCGCGCAGGCTCTTGTGCGTGGTGGAGGTCACGACGGTGGCATGCGGCACTGGGTTCGGGTAGACGCCGGCGGCGATCAGCCCCGAGTAGTGCGCCATGTCGACCAGGAAATACGCGCCGATGTCACGTGCCACCTTGGCGAAGCGCTCGAAATCGATGCGCAGCGAGTAGGCCGACGCGCCGGCGATGATGAGCTTGGGCTTGTGTTCGTGCGCCAGCCGCTCCATCGCGTCGTAGTCGATCTCTTCCTGGGCGTCCAGCCCGTAGCTGACGACCTTGAACCACTTGCCGCTCATGTTGAGTGGCATGCCGTGGGTCAGGTGACCGCCTTCGGCCAGGCTCATGCCCATGATGGTGTCGCCCGGCTGCAGCAGCGCGAAGAACACCGCCTGATTGGCCTGCGATCCGGAGTTGGCCTGCACGTTGGCAAAGCCCGCGCCGTACAGCGCCTTGAGGCGGTCGATGGCGAGCTGCTCGGCCACGTCGACGAACTCGCATCCGCCGTAGTAGCGCTTGCCGGGATAGCCCTCGGCGTACTTGTTGGTCAGCTGGCTGCCCTGAGCGGCCATGACCGCCGGCGAGGTGTAGTTCTCGGAGGCGATCAGCTCGATGTGCTCTTCCTGACGGCGGTTCTCGTTCTGGATGACCGTCCAGAGTTCCGGGTCGGTGAGGGCGAGTGTGGATTGGGTGCGGTCAAACATGTCGACGTTTCTCTGCGGCAGAAGACCCGCGGCGTGAAGGCGGCGAAAGCGCCAGGCCAGCGGATTGCCCAGGCGGGCGGCTCGGTGCGCACTGCATGTCAAAACGGACAAGGGTGCGGCCGCGCTGATCGGTGGAAGCCACCTCGGATCCAACGCAGTGGGTCGGATCCTCACGCCTGTTGCGCGGCTCGCGGAGTCTAACTTGCTGCTCTGGGCGTGCAGCAGCGCCGAGCCAGCGCGTTGACCTCAGCGCAGGAAGGCGACTTGCTCTGACGAGACGGCTGCATCCGTGTCCTGAGCAGGCTCGGGCGTCAGCGACGGCGTGGCCCCTGGAAGCGACAGCGGTGACTGCGCAGGCAGTCCGTTGGACGCATTGAACGCCACCAGCTTGCCGGCCGCCACGGCCAGCAGGTGCGACTGCTCGGTCAGCACTTTCAGGGCGTAGCCATCATCGCTGCTCAGATTGCCCGCGCCCACGTAGAGCCGCAAGCCGGCTTCGATGCCGCCGGCCCGGGAGATGCATTCCTTGAGCACTTGCACGCCGACACGCAGGTTCGTCACGGGATCGAACGCCGCCATCGTGCCGCCGAACCGTTCGTACTTGTCGTCGTGAACGTGGGTCATGACCTGCATCAGGCCCTGAGCGCCGACTGCGCTTTGCGCAAACGGGTTGAAGCTCGATTCGACCGCCATGATGGCCAGGATGAGAGTGGGGTCCAGCCCCGTCTTGGCGCCGACGTGCCACGCTTCAAGCACCAGACGGCTGACGGGTTCTGGCGCGACCCGGTAGCGCCGGGACAGCCACTGGGCGACCGCCGCCTGCTTGAGCGTGAGGTCCTTGGGATCGGACGCTGTCGCGCGGGCAATGGCATCGGGCTCGCCCAATTCGTCGGCAAGGAGGTCCAGCGGATCGGCTCGGGCCTCCTGGCGAGCTTGCAGCCAGGACAGCGCGCTGTTTTCCAGCGACTGCCGCAATTCCGAGCGCCCGGCCACGAAGATCAACAGCGCCACCGCAATCAGCCCCAGCAAGGCCAGCGTGTTGTGGCTGACTTCAAGCATGCCGCTGCCCACGTCGCGCAAGAACACGCCTGCCGATTGCGTGCATGAGCCGCAAAGTTGTCTGGCCTTCAAGAGAAACTGCCGAATCACGGGCATGACGCTGGTACCTCCTGGACTCCGCGTGCGGTTGCCTGCGGAGCTTTGTCGAGCACTTCGACGAACATAATCGTTCGCACTGGCTGGGAAACCGCTGAGGGAAGGCGGGCGGAATGGGTTCCGATGCCGCGCCGAAATGGTTTCCTTGGGCCGAATGAGATCGAGGGTTTACACCTAAGTGACACCTTCAAGCCGAATTCTAGGAAGCAAAAACATAACTGGTCAACCTTTAGCCGGCCACCTTTAACTACTAATGAATCTATGAAGTATCGAGACCTCCGGGAGTTCTGCGCCGGGCTGGAAGCCAAAGGCGAACTCAGCCGGGTATTGGAGCCGGTCTCGACGCGGCTGGAAATGACGGCGCTCAGCGACCGCGTGTTGCGCAGCGAGGGGCCGGCGCTTTGGTTCGAGCGGCCCGTCGATTCGCAAGGCCGCGAGACCATGCCGGCGCTGACCAACCTGTTTGGCACGCCCAGGCGGGTCGCCATGGGCATGGGCGCGAGCGAGGTGGGTGAGTTGCGCGATGTGGGCCGGGTGCTCGCCAGCCTCAAGGAGCCCGAGCCGCCCAAGGGGTTGAAGGACACCGGCCGGCTGCTGCACATGATCAAGTCGCTGTGGGACATGAAGCCGGCCACCGTTCGTCATGCGGCGTGCCAACAGGTGCAAATTGATGGGGCTGACGTCGATCTCCTGGGCCTGTTGCCCGTGCAGACCTGCTGGCCGGGCGATGCGGGCCCGCTGATCACCTGGGGCTTGGTCGTCACCCGCGGGCCGCAGGGCGGGGCGAATCCGCGGCGCCGGCAAAACCTGGGCATCTACCGCCAGCAGGTGATCTCGCGCCATCAGGTCATCATGCGCTGGCTCGCCCACCGTGGCGGTGCGCTCGATTTTCGGGACTTCGCGCTGGCCAACCCCGGCCAGCCGTTTCCCCTGGTGGTGGCGCTGGGTGCCGATCCGGCCACCATCCTGGGCGCCGTGACGCCGGTGCCCGACACGCTGTCCGAGTACCAGTTTGCCGGCCTCTTGCGCGGCAGCCGCACCGAGGTGACGGATTCGAGCGTCGGTGACGCCGGCGTGATGCTCCAGGTGCCGGCCAGCGCCGAGATCGTGCTGGAAGGGCACATTCCCACCGCAGCACCTGGCTACACCGGGCACAGCGAGCACGGCGTGCCCCTCAAGGAAGTGGGTGGCTACTTGCACGCGCTCGAAGGCCCGTTCGGCGACCACACCGGCTATTACAACGAGCAGGACTGGTTCCCGGTGTTCGAGATCAGCCGGCTGACGCACCGGCGCGACCCGGTCTACCACTCGACTTACACCGGCAAGCCGCCTGATGAGCCGGCCATCCTGGGCGTGGCGCTGAACGAAGTGTTCGTGCCCATCCTGCAAAAACAGTTTCCGGAGATCGTCGACTTCTATTTGCCGCCCGAGGGCTGCAGCTACCGCATGGCGATCATCAGCATCAAGAAGGCCTACCCCGGGCACGCCAAGCGCCTGATGTTCGGGCTTTGGAGCTTTTTGCGCCAATTCATGTACACCAAGTTCATCGTGGTCACCGACGACGACGTGGACATCCGGCGCTGGACGGAGGTGATGTGGGCGATCACCACGCGCATGGACCCGGTGCGCGACGTCACGTTGGTGGAGAACACGCCGATCGATTACCTCGACTTCGCCTCGCCCGTCAGCGGTCTGGGCGGCAAGATGGGGCTCGACGCCACCAACAAGTGGCCCGGCGAAACTTCCCGCGAGTGGGGTCAGCCCATCACGATGGATCCCGCCGTGGAGGCCAGGGTGGCCGCAGCGTTTGACGAGATCATGCGCACGCCGCCCGAGCGTGCCAAGGCGGCTGGCAAATTCTGAAATGTGGCTCGTGATTTGAGGGCTCGCTCAAACGGGAGCACCGCTTCGCCGGCAGGCCCGCGGAACCAGAGCCGGCATTGGGCGGCCTTGGAAAACCGCGCACAATCATGCCGTTGCTCGCCACACCATCGACGCGGTCATGGATGGCACCACAGGTCGATCGTGTGCGAGCCAGTCCCAACTGGGTCCTCTCGGCGCAAAGTGATGGTTCGAGAGGTCGCCCGTAACTTACGGTGTTCCTGAATGAGTCTCTTCTCGCTGCTCGATCACACGGCCACACGATTCCCCGACCACGGGGCTGTTTTCCAGGGGGTCGAGCAGGTTCTCAGTTGGCGCGAACTCAAGGCGCGTGCGCTGGGGCTGGGTGCCGCAATCGGCGCGCGTTGCCGCCCCGGCGACCGCGTGGCGTTGGTCAGCGAGAACCGCCCTGAATATGTCGAGCTGATGTTCTCGGCCTGGGCCGCAGGCGCCGTCATCGTGCCAGTCAACTACAAGTTGCACGACAAGGAGGTCTTGCAAATTGTGGAGGACGCCGAAGCCTCACTGGTGTTCGTCTCGCCCAAGCTGCTGTCCGGTTTGCCAAGAACGGCCGCCACTTATGCCGACCGTCTGGTGTTGATCGGTGACCAGGCCTACGAGCAGATGACGTCGGGCGAGCCGATTGAAGTGCCGCCGGCCGAGCCAGAGTCCTTGGCGTGGCTGTTCTATACGAGTGGAACCACGGGCCGCTCGAAGGGCGCCATGCTGTCCCATCGCAACCTGATGGCAGCGACGATTGCTCACCTGGCTGATATCGAGGCCCTGGACGAATGGTGCAGCCAGTTGCACGTGGCGCCGATGTCGCACGGTTCGGGCATGTACATGCTGCCGTCGATCGCTCGTGGTGCCCGGCAGGTCGTTCCGGCCTCCGGGGCCTTTGAGCCTGCAGAGTTCCTTGATCTGTGCGACGAGCACCCCGCCTGCGGTGCCTTCTTGGCCCCGACCATGATCCAGCGCTTGCGTATCGCCATCGAAGAGGGCAAACGAAGCCGGCCGAAGCACCTGCGCAACATCGTCTACGGCGGCGGGCCGATGTACGTCGAGGAGCTGAGAAAGTCGATGACGGTGCTGGGCCCCGTTTTCTCTCAGATCTACGGTCAGGGCGAGGCGCCCGTGACCATCACCGGAATGAACCAGGCCGCACACGGCACCGACGACGATGCGATCCTCGGTTCGGTGGGTTGGCCCCGCAGCGGCATCGAGGTTCGGGTCACCGATGCGGATGGCAAGGACTTGCCGGCGGGTGCGGTGGGCGAAATCCTGTGTCGCGGCGATGTGGTGATGGCTGGGTACTGGCGCAACCCCGCGGCGACTGCCGAGACCTTGCGGGGCGGCTGGCTTCACACGGGGGACATGGGCTCATTCGACGAGCGCGGCTGCCTCACTTTGCGGGACCGTTCCAAGGACGTGGTGATCAGCGGCGGCAGCAACATCTACCCGCGTGAAGTTGAAGAGGTCTTGCTCTTGCACCCAGCCGTCGCAAAGACAAGCGTGGTGGGTCGTCCCGACTCCGAGTGGGGTGAGGTGCTCATCGCCTTCGTCGTCAAGCAAGAGGGGGCTGAAGTCAGCTCGGCGCAGCTTGACGCCCATTGCCTCGAGCACATCGCACGCTTCAAACGCCCCAAGGAATACCGCTTCCTGGACGAACTTCCCACCAGCAGTTACGGCAAGGTGCTCAAGAACGAATTACGCAAGCTGTTGGTCAATACCTGATCTCAGATTTGCCCCCAATACTGGAGAAGACTGATGAGCGTGGCAATCGTTGGATGGGCACAAACCCCTTTCGGTAAATTTGACAATGAAAGCGTCGAAAGTCTGATCGTCAAGGCGGTCAACGAGGCGCTGGCCTATGCCGGTGTGTCAGCAGCAGACGTGGATGAGATTTATCTCGGCCACTTCAATGCGGGCTTTTCGAAGCAGGACTTCACGGCTTCGTTGGTCCTTCAGGCCGATGACGGTTTGCGATTCAAGCCCGCGACGCGTGTTGAAAACGCCTGCGCCACCGGATCCGCGGCCATCCACCAGGGCATCAAGTCGATCGAAGCCGGAAGGGCCCGCATCGTTTTGGCCGTTGGGGTTGAGCAGATGAGCCTGGTTTCAGGTCCGGAAGTGGGTGCTAACTTGCTTCGTGCCTCATACCTCAAGGAGGAAAGCGACATACAGGGCGGGTTCGCCGGTCTCTTCGGCCGCATTGCGCAGTCGTATTTCGACAAGTACGGTGATCAGTCCGACGCTCTGGCGATGATCGCGGCCAAGAACCACTTGAATGGTGTTTCCAACCCGTACGCGCAAATGCGCAAGGACCTCGGTTTTGATTTTTGTCGGCAGGTCAGCGACAAGAACCCACTGGTCGCTGGCCCTTTGAAGCGCACCGACTGTTCGCCTGTGTCCGACGGCGCGGCCGCCGTGGTGCTGGCCGATCACAACACCGCCGCGACCATGCGCAAGGCGGTGGCCATTCGCTCCGTGGCCCACGTTCAGGATTACTTGCCGATGTCCCGCCGAGACATCTTGCTTTTCGAGGGGTGCTCGTTGGCGTGGCGCCAAGCGCTGTCGGCCGCCAACCTCCAACTCTCTGATTTGTCCTTCGTCGAAACGCACGACTGCTTCACGATGGCCGAGTTGATCGAATACGAAGCGATGGGCCTCACTCCATATGGCCAGGGTGCTCGGGCCATCAAAGAGGGCTGGACTCTCGTGGGCGGGAAGTTGCCAGTCAACCCGTCTGGTGGATTGAAGTCGAAGGGGCATCCCGTGGGGGCTACCGGCGTGTCCATGCACGTGATGAGCGCCATGCAGCTGAACGGAGAACTCCCGGCCCCGATCACCGTCGCCAACGCCAACATCGGCGGAATCTTCAATATGGGCGGCGCTGCGGTGGCGAACTACGTGAGCATTCTCGAGCGGGTCAGGTAACCGCCACATCGCCTGCTGGCACCTCACCGCCAAAACAGTGATTCGTCGTTGAGCTGACGGCATGCATTGTCGGGTCAGAATCCGCGCCGACTTCGTCCAGATTGCGGACGGAGTCGGGCCGCATCTGCGGATCTCCGGATTCCTTGCGTCTCGTTTTCGAACACATTGACCGATTTCTACCGGGGATTCCCTCGGTCGATGAGCAAAGCCCAAGCCTTACAGTCACTTTTCGCCTCGGCGTCCTCGACCCAAGGGGCATGTCCTGAGGCTGTCGGCTGTCGGCCGCCCAAGACGGAAGAGGTCTTGGTTTCCACCTACGCTTGCCAGCAGCGTGTCGGGCTTGAGTCTGCCAGTTTCGACATCTGAGGTGAGTAACTCCACAGGCGGGCCCGTTTATGCAGAATTCAAGCCAGATTTTCTCGCTACCTGAAAACGATGCCCGCGTCAGCTCGACATGGGAGAAGTTTCTCAGCGGTGACTCCTGTGGATCTGACGCACTGCGCCGATTGATCGACGATTCCTGGCGCCGTTGTCAAACGGCCGACGTGGATCCCGAAAGGGACAAGGCGCCACCCCCGCTGGGTGAAGATTCGTTGCAGCGGCTGCTCGAAGAGCATGACGAACTTCTGTCCGCCGGCACGCCAGTCATGGCCCATGCGCGGCAATTTCTCGACGAAACCGGCACGGTGATGGTGTTGACCACCAACGCCGGCGTGATTCTCAACCTCGAGGGGGACCCTTCGACCTCAGCCGCGGCGGCTGAGCGCATCCGCATGCTGCCTGGAAGCAGTTGGAGCGAGGCGGCCTGTGGCACCAACGCCATCGGAACGGCCCTCGCCATCGGACAACCGGTGCAAATTCATTCCGCAGAACATTACTGTGCCGGCATCAAACGCTGGACATGCTCGGCCACCGTTGTCCGAGATCCTTACGACAACAGCATCCTCGGCGTGGTGGATGTCTCGGGGCTGAACTCGACCTACAACCGTCACAGTCTCGCGCTGGTCGTGACGACAGCCAGTCGAATCGAGAGCCGACTGGCCCGCCGTGAGATGGAATTGCGCTATCGACTCCTTGACCTGTGCATTTCGCGCCTTGGTGGGTCAACGTCTGACGGTGTCATTTTGCTCGACCGCCGAGGAAATCCCATCAAGGCGTCAGACCGAGCCCAAGCGGCGCTGACCTCGCTGAGTACCAACGGGCGCGCGTCCACTCCCATCGAGTTGTCAAAGTTGAAGATCCCCGCATCGTTCAAGGGTGATCCTCGGACCAACCTGCCCGAATGGATGAGTCATGACTGGCTGGAACCCATCGTGGAGAACGGCCAAAAGCTGGGTTCAATCTTGACCGTTCCAAACCGGTCTGCGCCCCCGACTCCGCGCCGCGTTGAAAGTGTGTCCGTGAAAAATTCTTGTGCCAAGAACACATCTTTCGAACGAGTGATCGGTCAATCTCCCAAACTGCTGGAGGCGATCGGTTGCGCGCAGCGCTTGGCAAAGTCCACCGTGCCCATCTTGTTGCTCGGTGAAACAGGGGTTGGGAAAGACGTTTTTGCGCACGCCATACACGGGACAGGCGCCCTTCCCGACGCGCCATTCGTCGCACTGAACTGCGGAGCGTTTTCACGCGAGTTGCTGACGAGCGAATTGTTTGGCTACGCCGAGGGCGCCTTCACGGGCGCTCGCCGCGGCGGAATGGTCGGAAAGATCGAGGCTGCAAGCGGCGGCACACTGTTCCTTGATGAGATCGGCGAAATGCCCATGGACTTGCAGCCGCACTTTCTGAGAGTTCTGGAGGATGGAGCGATCTTCCGACTTGGCGAAAACAAAGCGCGCAAGGTGTCGTTCAGGCTCGTCGCCGCCACCAACCGGGACCTCCGCAAGGACGTCGCCGAAGGTCGCTTCAGGATGGATCTTTATTACCGAATTGCCGTCGCTGCGATCAACGTACCGCCGCTGCGTGAGCGCTCAGAAGACATTCCAGCGATTGCGGACTATTTCCTCGAAAAGCTCGCGAAACAGCACGGCATTCCAAGGCCTGCTCTTGATGACGAGGCGCTGGAACTGCTCCGTCGTTGTGACTGGCCGGGCAACGTGCGCGAGCTCCGAAACGCGCTGGAGCGCGCGATGCTGATGTCATCCGATGTGGTGTTGACGAAGGAATCATTGCCGCCCGAGATCCAAAAACTCGGGGCATTGAACCCGCCCGCACCCGCGCGCGCCAATTCACGCATTGAGGCGAAAAGTCTCGAGCAAGTCGAGAAAGAGGCAATCGTTGCAATGATCGACCGGCAAAAGGGCAACATGACTGCGGTGGCTCGTGAGCTCGGTATCGCAAAGAGCACGCTGTACGTGAAACTGAAGAAATTTGACGTCGCGCTTCAAGGGCCGCCCCATTCAACGGGTGAGGCACATCTGGGCGCCTCTGGCATTGCGCAAGACGTGGGACTTCCGCGCGATACGGCATCACCGGTGCAGCCTGCATCTTCCCGCGGCCTTTAGTTCCTTGCCCCTTCAGCGGGCCAACCAAAGACAA
>CAIVGK010000181.1 GCA_903905475.1 uncultured Burkholderiales bacterium
CCCCCCGTCAGGCGTAAACGTCCACCCCGCCATTGACCCGCCGCGCGACGACCGGTGCCACAGCCGAAGCCTCGCCCGAATCGCGGCCCGGACGCCCGCCAAACGACTGCGCAGCCCCCTGCCCCTGGGGGGCCTGGCGCTCACGCGCATGGTCGGACACCCCGCCGCCGCTCAGCGTGAAGCCGGCGTCCTTCAGCGACGAGGCCAGTTCGGCCCAGCCGGCTTCGAGGAGCTGGCGGGTTTGCGCCAGGTCGGCGCCGAAATCGACGCGCGCCTGATCGCCGGTCATGGTGATCTGTACCGACACCGGGCCCATGTCGGTCGGGTTCAGGTGCAACTCGGCCTGGCCGATGCCGTCGCGAGCGAGCAAGCTGACCTGGTAGCCCAGCGCCTGTCGGAATCCAGGGTCGGTGAGCGGCGTGGGGAGCTGGGCCTGCACAGGCACCGGTGCCGGCACATCGCCCGCACGGGCCGACTGGGCGCCGGCCAGCGAGATCCCGAAGGCCGCGCTCGGTGCGGTGTCGCTGCCAGCGCTCCTGTGGCGTTCGGGCTCGGCCAGCGCGGCCAGTGCGGCGTCGGGGCTGACCTCGGAGGCTGACGGTTGGCCGGGTGTCGTTGCCGCGGTGGCGGCCGCCTCGGCCGCCAGATCGCCGTCGACGGCTTCTTTCGGGGCGAGCGCGGCAGGGTCCTGGGCACCCGCCGCCACGGCGGCACTGGCACTGGCACTGGCACTGGCACTGGCACTGGCACTGGCACTGGCACTGGCACTGGCACTGGCACTGGCACTGGCACTGCCACCGGCCGCAACAACAGGACCCTCGACAGCGCCGACAGCGGGCGATGACCGGTCCGCACGCCCGCTGTCGGCGGTCGCGCGCACGGCCGGCTTGCCGGCGGCGACCCCCGCCAAGGCGGCGTCGATGGCGTTTTGCGCACAGCCGTTCGCATCGGCAGTCGAGGCCTTGACGGCACTCGGTGGCGGCAGGACGGCGACGGGGCTGAGCATCGCCGCCGTCACCACGGGAAGCGGCACGGCCGGGTCGTCGCTCTCGGCGGTGGTGGCGTCGTCTGGCGCGCTGGCCAGATCGGCGGCGTCGCGTGGGGTGGTTGCCGCGGCGGCCCGTTGCCGTGAGGGCAGGTCGGGCGGCGCGCGGGCGACATCGTTGGCGAGCGCACTGGCGTCGGCGGCTGCAGGGTCACCCGCGAGCTGCGGCCGGGCCGCAGGCTCGTGCGCTGCAACCGGCTCGGCAGCGCGCGGGGCGACGAGCTTCGCCTCGGCCGCGGGCGGCTGCACCGCGGGGTGAGCGTCATGCCGGGCCTGCCGGACCGCATTTGCGTCGCGGGCCGTCGCCTGGTTGTGCTCGAGCATGCGCGAGAACTCGCTCGACGCTGGTGTGCCCGGCGTGCCGGCGCGCGCGCGCGCCGAGGCGAGCGTGGCCGCGCCGGGCCCAGCAGCACCACCGCGCACCGGGGGCTTCAACAAGGACGAAGGGTTCGCGTTCATGGGGGTGTTCACCAGGTGTCGGACGAATCGGTGGCGCGGCGCTGGTTCCAGGCCGCGCGCGAGGCGAATTCGTCGGTGGCTTTTTGCTCGCGGCGGTCGGACGCCAGGCGGACTTCATTCATGCGCCGCTCGATCAGCTTGCGCACGGAAGCCACGCGGATCTCGCCATCGCGCAGCGCCAGCCGCGTGTGCTCGAACGCGGCCTCGGCCTGCACGACGATGCGCTTTTGCTGCTCGACGGCTTGCGTCAGGCGTTCCATGAAGCCGCGGTAGCAGTGGACCAGCTCCATGCGCCCGTCGGTGCGGAACTGCGCGGCCCAGCGCTGCTCGTATTCGCTGCGATAGACCACCAGCTGCTCGGCCTGATCCACGGCGCTGCGGTGGGCCACGGCCGCGCGCTGGCTGGTCACGGCCAGCTCGTCGCGTTCGCGCTCGCACTGCTCGAGCAGCGTCATCAACGGTGGCATGGAACGCATCGCCAAGGTCCTCGAAGGCTGATCAGCTGTTCAACCGAGGTGCGCTCAGCTGGCCATCACCGCACACAGCCGCTTGACGCTGTCGGCCATCTTGGCTGGCTGATGCATGTCTTGCTGCAGGAACTGGGTCATCGGCGCGTTCAGGCGCACGGCGGTGTCGAGTTCGCTGTCATGGCCCGGGGCATACGCGCCGAGCTGGATCAGGTCGCGCGCCTTCTGGTGCTTGGAGTGCAGCTGGCGGAAGCGCCGTGCCGCATCGAGCTGCACCTGCGGCGCCACGTTGGTCATCACCCGCGAGGTCGAGCGCTCGACGTCGATCGCCGGGAAGTGCCCCGACTCGGCCAGCTCGCGCGACAGCACGATGTGGCCGTCGAGGATGCCTCGGGCGGCATCGGCGATCGGGTCTTGCGGGTCGTCGCCTTCGGTCAGCACGGTGTAAATGGCGGTGATCGAGCCGCTGCCCGCGGTGCCATTGCCGCTGCGCTCGACGAGCTGCGGCAGCTTGGCAAAGCAGCTCGGCGGGTAGCCCTTGGTGGCCGGCGGCTCGCCGATGGCCAGCGCGATCTCGCGCTGCGCCATCGCGTAGCGGGTGAGCGAGTCCATCAGCAGCAGCACGTGCTGGCCGCGGTCGCGAAAGTGTTCGGCGATGGCGGTGGCGTAGTTGGCGCCTTGCATGCGCGTGAGCGGTGGCGCGTCGGCCGGCGCGGCCACCACGATCGAGCGCGCCAGGCCGTCGGCGCCGAGGATGTCCTCGATGAATTCCTTGACTTCACGGCCGCGTTCGCCGATCAGCCCGACCACGATCAGATCGGCTTCGGTGTAGCGCGCCATCATGCCCATCAGCACCGACTTGCCCACGCCAGTGCCGGCGAACAGGCCCAGCCGCTGACCGCGTCCGACGGTGAGCACCGCGTTGATCGAACGCACGCCGGTGTCGAGCGGGCGACGCACCGGATCGCGGTCCATGGCATTGATCGGGCGGCGCACCAGGGGTTCTTCGTGCACATCGGCCAACGGGCCGCGGCGGTCCATCGGGTGGCCGTGCGAATCGACCACGCGGCCGATCAGGCCGGAGCCCACCGGCAGGTGCAAGGTGCGGTCGATGCTGCGACGCCACGGGTGGCGCACCGCGCCGAGCTGCAGCGGCACCGGCGGCGAAGCACACGGGATGACGCGGGCGCCGCTGGCCAGGCCATGCACATCGCCGGTGGGCATCAGGTAGGTTCGATCGCCGGAAAAGCCGACCACCTCGGCGCGCACGGGCGGCTGGCCGCTCATGAGCACTTCGCACACCGAACCGACCGGCTCGCGCAGACCGGCGGCTTCAAGCACCAGGCCGGCCACCTTGACCAAGATGCCCTGGGTCTCCAGCGGCACCGGGTCGGCGGCGAACGTCTGCAAGTCGCGCAAGTAGCGCTGCCAGGCGGCGCTCATGTCGGTGGGCGCAGCGCGGTTGTCTGTCGGGCTGTGAGTCACAGCGCATCCTCCGCGTCGTCGTCTTGCGATGCGGCGTTGGTGCCCGTCAGATCGTCAGCGCCGGGCCACGGCATGTCAGAACCCAGCGAGGCTGCGGCACGGCGCCAGCGCGTGGGCACGGTGCCGTCGATGCTCGCAATGTCGCTCTCGATCAGGCAACCGCCGCGGCCGATCGTGGCGTCGCCAATCAGCCTGACGCTGCGGGCTTGCAGGACGTCGGCGGCGCCTTCGGCCACCAGCGGTTGATCGTCGGGATGCACGCGCACCGTGATGTGGCGAGCACTGAGCAGCAGCGTGTCGACCGCCTCTTGTGCCACCGTCGCCACCAGTTCGGGACGCAGTGCCAGTTCGCTGCGCACCACCTCGCGCGCCAGCGACAAAGCGCACTGGGCCACGGTCTGCGCGAGTTGCTGCTGCAGCGCATCGAGCTGCACGCCGTGCGACTCCATCAGGCGGCCGATCTGCGCAGTGATCTGCGTGGCGAAGCCCTGCTTGAAACCCTCGAGCGCGGCCATGCCATCGCGGTAGCCGTCCTGGTAGCCGCCCTGCCGCGCCGCCATCAGTTGCTGCGCGTGCACTTCGGCCGCCGGCACCGGATCCTCGGCCGGCGCGCCGGTGCCCGAACGGGTGGTCGAGCCGGACAGGCAATCGGGGTTCCAGCTCGCAAACGAGCTCAGCTCTTCGCGCGGAATGAAGCGCGAATACACCGAGCCCTTGGCGCCGTCCTTCGGCGGAGGCACGTTCTTGAAATTAGAGGAAGTCATCGTCGCTGCCGCTCGCCAGCTGGATCTGACCCTCGTCGGCCAGGCGGCGGACGGTCTTCAGCAGCTCTTTCTGTTCGTTTTCGACTTCGCTCACGCGCACCGGGCCGCGCGAGTCGAGGTCTTCGCGCAGCGTCTCGGCCGCGCGCGTGGACATGTTGCGGAACACCTTGTCGCGCAGCTCCTGCGTGGCGCCCTTCAGCGCGATCACCAGCGACTCGCTCTGCACTTCCTTGAGCACCGTCTGAATCGCCTTGTCCTCGAGCTTTTCGAGGTCGTCGAAGGTGAACATGTTGTCCATGATCTTCTGGGCCAGGTCGCTGTCGGCCTCGCGGATGTAGTCGAGCACCGAGGTCTCGATGCTGCCGCCCATCATGTTGATGATCTCGGCGGCCGGCTTCACGCCACCCAGCGATGACTTGCGGGCGCGATCGCCACCGGCGAGCACCTTGCTCATCACCTCGTTGAGGTCCTTGAGCGCGGCCGGCTGGATGCCGTCGAGCGTGGCAATGCGCACCAGCACTTCGTTGCGCTGACGCTCGGTGCACATCTTCAGCACCGAAGACGCCTGATCGAAGTCGAGGTGGACCAGGATCGCCGCGACGATCTGTGGGTGCTCGTTGCGCAGCAGTTCGGCCACCGACTGCGGATCCATCCACTTCAGGCTTTCCAGGCCCGACACGTCGCTGCCCTGCAAGATGCGGTCGATCAGCAGGTTGGCCTTTTCGTCGCCCAGCGCGCGGCGCAGCACGGCCTTGACGTATTCGTCGTTGTCAGCCACCAGCATGTGCTGCTCGCTGGCGGTGAGCGCGAACTTGTGCAGCACGCCGTCCACGCGTTCGCGGGTGACGGTCTTCATGTTGGCGATGGTCTCGCCCAGGCGCTGCACTTCCTTGGGCGCCAGGTGCTTGAAGACCTCGGAGGCCTCCTGCTCGCCCAGCGACATCAGCAAGATCGCGGCGTTTTCCAGGCCCTGGTCGTCGGACTCGGCGCTCATGTCGGGTTCTTCATGTGAGGTCTGCGAAGGGCTCGATCAGGCCGGCTGGCCATTGACCCAGCCGCGCACGATCTGCGCGACCGCAGCCGGGTTTTGCATCGCCAGGTTGCGCGCCGCTTCGAGGTGCTCGGGCGTGGCCGGAGCCTCCAGCGCTCTCATCACGCTGGCCACGGGCAATGAGGGCATCGCCACGTCGTCGCCCACGCTGGCGTTGACGTTGCTGCCAGGCAGCGGCACGGGAGGTGCCAACGCCGCGTTGAGCGCCGGGCGCACCATGCCGAAGAACACCAGCATCGCCACCAGCGACAACCCGGCGGGCACGGCGGCAGCGCGCAGCATGTCGATGATTTCCGGCTGCTTCCACAGCGGCACGTCGACCACGGTGACGGGTTCGACCTTGAATGGCGCATTGACCACCTTGACCGAGTCGCCACGGTCCTTGCTGAAGCCGATGCTCTCTTGCACCAGCGCGGTCAGCTTGTCGACCTCTTCGGTCGACAGCGGCACCTGTGTGGTCTTGCCCTTGGGGTCGGTGACGCTGCGGTTGTTGACCACCACCGCCGCGTTGATCCGCTTGATGGTGCCCGTGGCGTTGCGCGTCACGCGCACCGTCTTGTCGACTTCGAAGTTGGTCACTGCATCGCGTCGGCTGTTGGAGCCCGCGGGGGCTGCAGCGGCGCCAGCCGCCGCGCCCGAAGCCGCGCTGAGCGGTGCCGTGGCGGGCAGCGGTGGCTGGTTGCTGGCAGCGCCCGGCACGCCCGACGCCGTGGCGGCGTTGCTGCCGTTTTGTTCGGTGGTCTGCTGGCTGCGCACGGCGGCCGCTGCATTGGCACCCTGGTTGGGCTTGAAGGCTTCCTCGGTCGATTCGATCTGCGAGAAGTCGATGTCGGCGGTCACGTTGGCGCGCAGGTTCTCGCGACCCACCACCGGCTCGAGCAGCTCGGCGATGCGCTTGGTGTAGCCCTGCTCGATCTGGGCGACGTACTGCAACTGCTGGGCATCCAGCCCGGCCTGTCCGCTGGTGTCGGGTGGCGAGGAGATGAGTGCACCGGTCTGATCGAGCACGCTGACCGCCTTCGGGTTCATCTCGGGCACGCTGCTCGACACCAGATGCACGATGCCGGCGACCTGACCGCTGTCGAGCGCACGGCCGGCGTGCAGCGACAGCACCACCGAGGCGCTGGGCTTTTGCTGCTCGCGGAAAAATCCGTTTTGTGCGGGCAGCGCCAGGTGCACCCGAGCGCTTTCCACGGCAGCGAGCGAGCCGATCGAGCGGCTCAATTCACCCTCGAGCCCGCGCTGAAAGGTCAGCCGCTCCTGAAACTGGGTTTGCCCGAAACGGGCGTTGTCCATCATCTCGAAGCCGCCCACCGAGGCCTTGGGCAGACCGGCCGAAGCCAGCTTGAGTCGTGCGTCGTGAACCTTGGCGGCGGGAACCAGGATCGCCGCGCCGCCATCCGAGTGGCGGTAGGGAATGTTCATCTGGGACAGTTGCGCAATGATCGCTCCGCCATCCTTGTCGGACAGGTTGGCGTAGAGCACCTTGTAGTCACCCTCGTGGCTCCACACGATCAGGCCGAGCACCACGGCCACCAGCACCGCAGCTCCGATGCCCAGGTTGAACTTGCTCTTGGCTGGCAGGGCCGCCAAACGCGAGGCGAATCCCGTGTCGGTCGTCGGCACGCCAGGGGCGTTCAGGGTGAGTGCGTTGTCCATCGTTCTCGTTCACGTTGGAAGAGGGGCCGGGAACACCGGCCGATGGAATCGATTATTCGGAGGGCTTGAGGGCATCCAACGACCGAACAGCGAAGCAAACTCCCCCTTGTTCGGCTCTTCAGTTGGGGCTGACGTCTCTACGATTCGTTGCACTGGATCCTGCGCGCTTCGACTGTCGCAACGAGGGCTGCCAGTGAGTTACCAAGGGAACCGCCATGAACGTCACGCTCAAACCTTTCGACTTCGCCCAGGCCGTGGCACGCGCCGGGATGAACGCGCAAGGCCAACCGCTGGCCCAGTCGAAACAAGTCGAAGGTGGTGGTTTTCAGACGGCGCTATCGCAAGCGCTTCAGTCGGTGAGCAACAGCCAGTCGGAGGTCGGTCGTCTGCAACGCGAAGTGCAACTCGACAACCCCAACGTCAGCATCGAGCAAACCATGGTGGCCGCTCAAAAGGCACAGATCGGCTTTCAGGCCACCTTGCAGGTGCGCAACAAGCTGGTTCAGGCCTACAGCGACATCATGAACATGCAGGTCTGAGACATGCAGGCAACCGGCATCAGGCCTTGCGGTCGAGTTCCTTGCCGAGCAACGGGATGGATCCGTACGGCGAAGGCTGCTTTGATGCCATGTCGAGCGCACGGGTTTGCCAACTCAGCCAGGGGAAACGCAGCGGCGCTTCGTTCTCGGTCGAAAACGAGCTGCGGCCAGCGGACGACTTTTCCAGCTCTGCCGGAGGATTGGACTTGTCGGGTGCCGTCAACGATGACGACGTGGGCCGAACGCGTTCGACGCTGTCGATGCGCTGGACATTGTTGAGGCTCATGATTCGCTCCTTGTGAACGGTGCGGGGGAGTTGCTGTCCTCAGGTCTTCGGCACTGCGCGAACAAACTTGACGGTGCTTGAGAAGATATTTTTCAGCCCGGCGATTTCCGCGCTCGACTGAGCGCCTTCGCTCAGTCGAGCGCCATCATGCGGCGCTTTTTCTGGGTCTGGTCGATGTAGCGCTGCAACAAGCGCAGGCTTTCATTGCTGGCCTTGTGGAATTCGCAGCCCAGCTTCATGCCCCGGCTTTCGACCGACATCGACGACAGGTGGTGCAAGTGCAGCGGCACCGTGATGTGGGTGTCGGCATCGAGTTCCAGCTCCACCGGACTGAGCAGCACACCCGGTTCGAGCGTGGGCACGTCGAGCGGCAGCAGCAACGCGCAGCCGCCGATGCTCACGTCGAGCACGCGCAAGCTGAGTTCCAGATCGGCAGTCGCCGGGTGGCGAAACCTCGCGACCGGCTCGCTGCGCAGCAGCGGGCGCACTCGGAAGCAGTCCCGGCGCTGAAAACGGAAAATTTCGCTCGGGATGGCGCAACTGATCGCGACGAACTTCCCGTTGTGCACGAGCATCATGCCGCGCACATCGAACTTCACCTTGATGCTGTCGAGGTAGCCCACCACCATCGCCTCGCTCGACTCCACCAGCGCGTTGAGTTGCGGGGCATTGGCGTCCGCACTGAAGGTCAGCACGCCGCGCTGCGCGTCCATCGTCCACAGGGTGCTCGACAGCGCAGCGCCCGAGGGCGTGCTCAGATTGAGCACCACGCCCGAGTCGACCAGACGCTTGAGCGTGGAAGATATCTCCGACGCAGACGTGATGCGGTAGTCATCGAGGCTGCCCTGGTAGTCAGCCGACACCGACGACGTCGATGGCGTTTGCATGGACTCGGGGGGGCTCAGTGCACCGTGGTCGTGCGACCGGCCAGCAAGGCATCCAGTCCTTCCAGCCAGGGCTCGGCCAGCATGCGAACTTCGGCGTCGTTGACCAGGATGCGCTGCATGATGCGCGACTTGAGCTGCTTTTCGGTGCTGTCGAGCGAGTGGCTGGACGCCGCATGCTTGAGCTGCGAGATCAGCAGTGCGCAGGCACCTTCGAGCTTGACGACCGAGTCCCAGTTGCCATTGCGTGCGGCTTCCAGCATGTCCTGGCTGGCACGTTCGATGGCCTCGTAGTACTGAAGAAGGTTGGAGCTCATGGGGGTTCCGCTGGACGAGGTGTTCATGGACGTTTTCATGCGTTGACAGCCCCGTAGGTCGGCGCGTTGGCAGCCTGCGGTGCGATCTGTGCCCAGGCGCTGCGGATGGGATCCATCAGCGCAACACATTCGTCGAGCGCCGATTCGTCATTGCGCATGTTCGCGTGGGTCAAACGCAAGGCCACGTAGGTGTAGAGGTCGTCGAGGTCGGCGGCCAGCTGACCACCGGCCGACATGTTCAGGCCGGCATGCAGGCCTTCGTCGATGATGGCCAGAGCGCGGCTGATGGCGCGCCCCTTGGCCTCGATCTGACGGCCGCGAAGCGCACCCCGGGCCTGCGCCACCGCCTCGGAGAAACCGTCAAACAGCATCTGGACCAGCTTGTGCGGCGTGGCGCCCGAAATCCCGGTTTCGGTACCGACCTGGCGGTAGGCATTGGCGAGCATCGGAGCAGAGCGTGTTGCGGAGTAGGTGGCTGCAAACATGGTGTCTGGTCTCAGTAGTTGTTGCTGTACTGAATATCGGCTGCACCTGGGTTGACTTGAGATCGCGAACCGGTTACTCCGCACGACTGAGCCATGAATTCGCCTGCGTCAGCCCGTGGTTTTGTTCCACTGCGCGACTTGCTGTGTGACGTAGCTCGACAGCCCGTTGAACGAGGCCATCTGGGTGTCCAGCGCGCCGTACTGAGCCTCCAGCATCTTCTGTGTCTGTGCCAGCCGCGAGGTCAGTGCATCCTGGGATTTCTGGTTTCGCGTGAGCTTGTCGGTGAGCGCTGTCGATCGAGAATTCAGCGAGCCGCCGGTGGTCAGCACGCTGTAGGTGGCGTCATAGAACTGCTGGCCGAAGCCCTCGCCGCTCGAGGTGACGGAGGTGTTGTTGATGAACAGCGCCTGGATCTCGCCGAAGTTCGACAACGCGTTGTCGACCTTGGTTTCATTGACGGTGAGGCTGCCGTCGCGCTGCAGCTCGAAGCCGGCATCAGACAGCCGCGAATACTCGGCTGAGGCCGTCGAGGTTGTGCCCAGCAGGCTGCGCAGCCGGGTTTGCAATCCCACGATGGTGCTGTCGCCCTGCAACAAGCCGGCCTTCTTGGTGGACGGGTCGTACTTGGTGTCGGCAGCGATCAGGCTGTTGAGCGCGGTGTACGCGGTCGCGAACTCCTTGAGCTTGGCCTTGATCGATGCGGTGTCGTTGCCCACCGTCACGCTGGCCACCTCCGTGGTGACGGCCTTGGCGGTGATCGACACGCCGTCGAGCACATCGGTGAAGGTGTTGGTGCTCGAGGTCACGCTCACGCCATCGATGGTGGCCATCGCGTTGCTCGCGGTCTGGGTCCGGGTGGCGCCCGTGAGCGCACTGGACGGGTCGTAGCCCAGCGTCGCGACACCGCCGGTGGCGCCACCGGGCGTCACGCGAAAGGCGTTGTCGGCCCCGGTGCCCGTCGATCGCATCACCAGGCGCGCACCCGACGAGTCGCTCAGGATGCTGGCCGACACGCCGATGCCAGCCGCGTTGATCTTGTCGCGCAAGGACTCGACGGTGTCGGTCGAATCAACCGTGATGCTGGCCGACGAGGGCGTGCTGGCTGGAGCAAAGCTGGTCTGCCCGGCGCCCCAGGTGCCCATCTCGATGTTCAGCGTGCCGCTGCCCACCAAGGCAGTCGATGCGGCAAAGGTCTGTCCGCTCATCAGCGCCTGCGAACTCGCCAGTTGCTGCACCTCGACCGAGTAGTTGGCCGCCAGCGAACTGCTGCTCGACGTGACGGTCACAGACGCATTGCTCGAGCTGGCGGTGGTCTGGCTCCAGAAGCTGCTGGACGACAGCTTCGAGCTGACGTCACGCAGTGTGGACATCGCACTGGTGATCTTGCCCACCTCGGAGATCTGCGACTGGATCTTCGTCGCGTCGGCGGCGAGCTTGTCCTTGGGCTGGCTCTCGATGGCCATCAGCTGGGTGATGATCGACTTGACGTCGAGGCCGCTGCCGATGCCTGCGGAACTGATGCTGGCCATGGAATCTCCTTGCGCAACGAAAACCGGCGCCGACGGACCTTGAACGGACCCGGCGACGCCATCGCAGGCGCGTCAAACGCTCCCGCCTGTCTGGCTCTATCGGCACCGGCCAACGCGACTTGAGCCGCGCGAGGAGCGAACGCCTTTCGGCGCGCGCACGTCAAGCCGGGCCCGATCAGCCCTTGAGCAACTGCAGCACTTGCTGGGGCAACTGGTTGGCCTGCGCCACCATCGCCGTGCCGGCTTGCTGCAAGATCTGAGCGCGCGCCAGGCTGGCCGTTTCCGAGGCGAAGTCGGCGTCCATGATGCGACCGCGTGCAGCACTCTGGTTTTCGCCGGTCACTTGCAAGCTGGAGATGGCGAACTGGAAGCGATTCATCATGGCGCCGTAGGTGGCGCGTTCAGTCGTGATGGTGTCGAGCGACGTATCGATGGCAGCCAGCGCCGTCGAGGCCGCCGCCGCTGTCGTCAGACCGCCCGCCACGGTGGCGACCGTCGCGGTGGTGATCGTCAGCGTGTCGCCGTTGTTGGCGCCCACCTGGAACGTCTGCGCACCGGCGCTCGCACCCACGATGGCC
>CAIVGK010000182.1 GCA_903905475.1 uncultured Burkholderiales bacterium
GACCATGGCGCCACGCGCAAAGAAGTCCAGGTCGCCGCCCTTGGCTGCCGAGCCCTGGTCTTGCGAGTTCTTCTTGGCCAACTCGGCGAACAAGGCCGGGTCTTTCACCAGTTTTGCGTGCAGCTCATCGGCCTTGGCTTTTGCCTTGGCACGGGCATCGGCCGGCAGCGCCTTGTCGGCAGCGATCAGGATGTGGCTGGCGCGGCGCTCTTCGGGAGCGGTGAAGCGTGTCTTGTTTTCGCTGTAGTAGCGGCGCAGGTCGTCTTCATTGACGGCGATGTCTTTCTTGATCGAATCGACGTCCAGCACGACGTACTCGACGCTGGCCAGCTCGGGGGCCTGAAACTGCGCCGCGTGGGCCGGGTCCTTGTAGTACTGGTCGATGTCGGCATCCGTGGGCGAGACCTGGGTCAAGTAGCCTGCCACATCGAAGCGCTGCAAACGCACCTGCCTTTGCTGAAAGAAGGCATCGACCCCATGCTCAGCCGCAACCTTCGAGGCGAACGCGGTGTTCGACACCCCCGACAGCACCTGCTGCGTGGACATTTCCTGACGAAGCCGCGCGGCGAACATCTCGCTCGACATGCCCTGCGCGGCCAGCAACTCCCTGTTGACGCTGCCGTCGGCATTTCGAATGGCGGCGAACTGCGGATCGGTGGCAAACAGCCGCTGCAAACGCTCATCGGTGACGGTCAGGTGAAGCTTGTCGGCAGCCGTCAGCATCACCCGCTTCTTGATCAGGTTTTCGAGCGACAGCTTTTTCAGCTCGGCGCTGTCGAACAACTTCGGATCGGCGTTGGGCATATTGCGACGCACCTGCTCGACCTGGTCGCGGTGCGCCGCGTCCCATTCGGATTGCGTGACAGGTTGCCCGTCCACCTCAGCGAGAGACAGGTTGCCCCCCTCCGACATGCCCTTGTAGCCCTCAAAGCCCAGGAAAACGAAAGACGGAAGAATCAGCAGCAGCAAGATGAACTGCAGCTTGCGCATGTGGTTGCGGACAAAGTCAAACATCGTCGTTCTCGTGTGGAAGCGGGCTCGGCGAAATCGCACGAGAACCCCAGCGGTGGGAGGCGTTGAGCGCCAGACGCGAAAAGGGCGAACCGTGGTCCGCCCCCGCTAAAAAACCGATCCTGTTTTCACCTGCAAGCCGATGACACACAAGGCGTGCCCGGCCGAGGTTCAAGCACCCGAGGCCGATGCCCCAGACGTTGGAGCCAGCCCCGCCACGGCGCTGAGCAGCTCGGCGCGCGGCAGGAAAACCGCCAACTGCACGCAACCGATGGTCAGGTTGGCAACGACTTCCGCATCCGATCGGCCGGCACGCAACTCGACGCGGCTCACGTCAGCCTGACACTGCGTCGGTGGCACCTCAGAAGCCATCAGCGCCGAAGTCGCGAAAACCGGTTCGGCTGCCAGGCTCAGCAGTCGATTCAGCAAAGCCACGATGCCGTGTGCATCGATGGCCGCAGCAAACGAACGACCCTGGCCGTCGATCAGCTCGAGCGCGGCGACGCCGGGCTCATTGGTTTGGCGGGTAAAGACTTCAGCCAACCCGTTCACGCCCTTGCGTTTCATGTAGTCCCTTTTGATGTTCTGTGGTGGGTGCTGAGGGGCTCGAACCCCCGACCTACGCCTTGTAAGGGCGCCGCTCTACCAACTGAGCTAAGCACCCACAGTGCCGAATTACTTGAGTGCGTCTTTCAACGCCTTGCCAGGGCGGAACTTCGGAATCTTGGCCGCCTTGATCTTGATGGCCGCGCCGGTTCTGGGGTTCCGACCCGCACGGGCCGCCCGCTTGGTGACGCTGAAAGTTCCGAAGCCGACCAGCGTCACGCTGTTGTTCTTCTTCAGCGTCGACTTCACCGCACCGATCAAAGCCTCGAGGGCGCGGCCCGAAGCCGCTTTCGAGATGTCGGCTTGGTTGGCGATGTGCTCGATCAATTCTGATTTGTTCACAAACTTTCTCCCTCGATTGTTTGAACGTGTGCGGTTTTCTCGGACCGTGGTCGTTTGAGCTTCGCCGGATCCAAACCCTCAAGAATTACAGCCGTGAGGTCAGTGAGTGTCAAGCGAGGACCGGATTCTATCGGGGTGCCGAACAGCGTCGGCGCACCGCTCGGATCCCGCATCAATCAGCCGCTTGCCCGACCACGACAGGCGCTTTGACGACCAGCGTGACGCCGAGAGCCACCAAAGCCATGCCGAGCAGCATGAGCGCCGTCAATGACTCGCCAAAGAGCGCCCACGCCAGCAACGCCGTCACCGGCGGAACCAGGTACAGCAGGCCGGTGACACGGGTGAGCGCGCCTTGCTGAATGAGCATGTAAAGCAGCGAAGTCCCGGCGAGGGTCAGGCCCAGCACCGACCACACCATCGCCAGCACGTGGGTCTGGTCCCACGGAATCGTGCCCGACTCCAAACACGCAAACGGCAGACTCACGATCAGCGCGGCCAGCAGTTGAACCGTGTTGGCCGTTCGCACATCACACGGCGTGACGAATCGCTTTTGATACAGGGTGCCGGCCGTGATCCCGAACAAGGCGACGCCCGCCATCGCCAGGTTCCAGGCGGTGATCTCGCCCGACCCCAGCTTGCGCCACACGACCAGCGCCAGCCCGAACAGGCCCAGCGCCAGACCCACCCACTGCCGACGGCTCACCGCGTGCTGCCGATGGGCGCCCGGACCCCTCGAGATCCAGATGGCGGTCAGCATGGGCTGCAAGCCCACCAACAAGGCCACCACGCCCGCGCCCATGCCAGCTTTGACGGCCACCCACACCCCGCCCATGTAAGCGGCATGCAAAAGCACCCCCGTGACACCGAGATGCAGCCACTGCGCACGCCCCAAGGGCCATGCCGCCCGCGTGACGCCGATCCACAGCGCGAAGCACAGCGCCGACAGCGCATAGCGGATCGACAGGAACGTGAGGGGCGGCGCGTTGGGCACGACGAAGCGCGCCACGATGAATCCGGTGCTCCAGATCAGCACGAAGACCACCGGGATGGCCTGCCACGCCAGCGCCGCCCGGGGGCTGCGCCCCGCGGCGGCTCTGCCTGTTCGCGGCGAGGCCACTAGCGGGCTTTGGCCCGGATTTCGGGGATCGCCTTGCGCAGGTAGTACACCATCGACCACACCGTCAGCACGGCCGACAGGTAGATCAGCACGGTGCCCCACAGGTGGGTGTCGATCACGCCGAACAGCATGCCGTGGTACAGCAGGAACGGGATTGCCACCATCTGCACCGTGGTCTTGAGCTTGCCCAGCATGTGCACCGCCACGCTGCGCGAAGCGCCAATTTGAGCCATCCATTCGCGCAGCGACGAAATCGCGATCTCGCGGCCGATGATGACCAGCGCCACCAGCGCATGCAGACGGTTGAGGTGCACCAGCACCAGCAACGCAGCGCACACCAGGAACTTGTCGGCCACCGGATCGAGGAAGGCACCAAACGCCGAGGTCATGTTCAGCTTGCGCGCCAGGTAGCCATCGGCCCAGTCGGTGAGCGCGACCACGATGAACAGCACAGTGGCGATCAGATTGCGCGCCGGCTCATTCAGATCGAGATAAAAAATGCCGACCACCAGCGGGATCGACACGATGCGAGCCCAGGTCAGAAGCGTCGGCAAATTGAAAAACATGCGCTCGATTGTGCCGTGTCACCCCAGCCCCCTCGGACCGCTCAATGCAGCGCACGGTAGATCGCCTCGGCGAGATCCTTCGAGATGCCATCGACCGTCAGCAGGTCATCGACGCTGGCGCTGGCCACGCCGCGCACGCCGCCAAAGCGCTGCAGCAAGCGGGCGCGCTTCTTGGGGCCGACACCGGCGATGTCCTCGAGCTGGCTGCCACCGGTGCGCACGCTGGCGCGTCTGGCTCGCATGCCGGTGATGGCGAAGCGGTGCGCCTCGTCGCGAATTTGCGCCACGAGCATCAGCGCCGCCGAGTCGTGCCCGAGGCCGACCTTGTCGCGCCCGTCGGCGAACACCAGTTCTTCCAGACCGACCTTGCGCCCCTCGCCCTTTTCAACGCCGACGATCAGGCTCAGATCGATGCCGAGTTCCTCGAACACCTCGCGCGCCATGCTGACCTGGCCACGCCCGCCGTCGACCAGCACCAGATCGGGCAGGCGCAGTTCGGGCTTGACGATGACCGCGGCATCAACGGCCTGATCCGGCGCGGCGGCATCAGGCAAATCGGCGGCCGAATCGCTGGCCTCGGCCCACTTCGACCACTGCGCGGCGACCTTGCCATAGCGGCGCATCAGCACCTGGCGCATCGCCGCGTAGTCGTCGCCGCCGGTGATGCCGTCGATGTTGTAGCGGCGGTACTGCGCGCTTTGCATCTTGTGGTTCTCGAACACCACACACGACGCCTGGGTGGCTTCGCCCGCGGTGTGGCTGATGTCGAAGCACTCGATGCGAAAGGCGTCGAGCTGATCGACCTCGAGTCCCAGCGCATCGACCAGCGCACGCGTGCGGGCCTGCTGCGAGCCTTCTTCGGCCAGCAGTTGCGCCAGCCGCAAGTCAGCACCCTTGATGCACATGTCAAGCCACACGCGGCGCGCGTCACGCGGCTGGTGCTGCACGCTCACCTTGATGCCGCTGTGGGCCGACAAGGCCTCGATCAGCGACTTGTCGACCGCGTGGCTCAGCACCAGCAGTGGCGGCATGCCACCGTCCAGGTAATGCTGCGCGATGAAGGCCTCGAGCACCAGCGCCTCGGCCGCCGGGGGCGCCGCGCTGCCCGGCTCAGCGGCCGCATCGCCTGCCGCCAGCGAGGTGGCGTCCTCGACGTGCACCGGGAAATACGGCCGGTCGCCCAGGTGCCGCCCGCCGCGCACCATCGCCAGGTTGACGCAGGCGCGACCGCCGTGCACCTTGACCGCGAGGACGTCGACGTCCTTGGTGCTGACGCCGCTGTTGTCTTCCACCGACTGCTGATGCAGCACCTGCGACAACGCAGCCAACTGGTTGCGGATCTCGGCAGCCTGCTCGAACTGCAACACCTCGGCGAAAGCCATCATCTGCGACTGCAGCGTGTCCATCACCTCTTGCTGATCGCCTTGCAAGAAGCGCTCGGCGTGCAGCACGTCGCGGGCGTAGTCGGTGGGCGAAATCAACTCGACGCAAGGCCCGGAGCAGCGCTTGATCTGGTGCAGCAGGCACGGCCGGCTGCGGTTGTTGAACACGCTGTCTTCGCAGGTGCGCAACCGGAACACCTTTTGCAGCAGCTGGATCGACTCCTTGACCGCCCAGGCGCTGGGGTACGGGCCGAAGTAGCGGTGGCGCTTGTCCACCGGGCCGCGGTAGTAGGTCATGCGCGGGTACTGAACTGCCACCGACTGCTTGCCACTCGGGCTGCCGGTGCCGGTGATCTTGAGATACGGGTAGCTCTTGTCGTCGCGAAACAGGATGTTGTAGCGAGGGTTCAGCGCCTTGATCAGGTTGTTTTCGAGCAGCAGTGCCTCGGCCTCGGAGCGCACCACCGTGGTCTCGATGCGCACGATCTTCGTGATCATGTGGCCGATGCGCGTGCCGCCGTGCTGCTTCTGGAAGTAGCTGGCCACGCGCTTTTTCAGATCGCGCGCCTTGCCCACATAGAGCACGCCGTCGTTGGCGTCGAAGTAGCGGTACACGCCGGGCAGCGGCGGCAGCGCGGCCACATCGGCAAGCAACTGCTGGCGCTGCGCGCTCGAATCGGGCACGGCCGCGCCATCGGCGCTGGTGGCCGGTGGCGGGACGGTTTCAGGGGTGTCGGACATCGGCGGCCATTGTGCTGGCTCGGATAATCAATCGATGCCTTCCACCCCGCGAGCGACCCGGCCGCGCCCCATGACCTGGGATGTCTTTTGCCGCGTCGTCGACAACCACGGCGATGCCGGCGTGGGCTGGCGCCTGGCGGCTGATCTGGCATCCCGTGGCGTCAGCGTGCGCCTGTGGATCGACGATGCGCGCGCGCTGGCCTGGATGGCGCCATCCGGTGGCACGGGCGTTCAGGTGCTGCCGTGGCCGATGACCGACGCCGATGTGGCCCTGGCCGCCAGCGAACCGGCCGACGTGGTGATCGAGACCTTCGGCTGCGGCCTGCCCGAGCCGTATCTCAGGCTCATGGCCAGTGCGCAGGTGCATGCACCGCCGCCGCTGTGGATCAACCTCGAGTACCTCAGCGCCGAGCCTTACGTCGAGCGCAGCCACCGCTTGCCATCGCCGCAGACCAGCGGCACCGGCCGCGGCCTGACGGCGCATTTTTTCTATCCCGGATTCACCGACCGCACCGGTGGCTTGCTGCGCGAGAGCGACCTCATCTCGCGGCAGGCCACGTTCGATCGGCAGCGCTGGCTCACCGATCACGGCGTTGTAACTGCACCCGGCGATCGCGTGGTGAGCCTGTTTTGCTACGACAACGCGAACCTGCCCGAGCTGCTGCGCGCCCTCGCCCACCAGCCCACGCTGCTGCTGACCACCCCCGGCCATGCCACCGAACAGGTCACGCGGGCGATGGCTGACATCGGCACGTCGGGTGCGCTGCGCACGCAGCCGTTGCCGTGGCTCAGCCAGGTCGACTATGACCACCTGCTGTGGTCGTGCGATCTCAACTTCGTGCGCGGCGAGGATTCGCTGGTGCGCGCGATCTGGGCCGGGCGGCCCTTCGTGTGGCAGATCTACCCGCAAACGGATGCGGCACACCTCGCCAAGCTCGATGCGTTCTTGTCGCTCGCGCTGGCCGGCTTGCCCCTGCCCGCAGCCACCGCGGTGCGCGCGGCCTGTTGGCAATGGAACACCGCGCAAGGCGGCGGCCCTGAAGCACGCGCTCATCCGTGGGCAGTGCTGAATTCGGCCACCGCGATGTCGGCCTGGGGACAGGGCTGCACGTCGTGGCGCGACCGCCTTTTGGGGCAGTCCGATCTCGTGACTCGGTTGCTGGCCTTCCCGGGCGCCCTGCGGCCTGGCAAAGAAGCTAAAATTTAGGGCTTTTCGCTGCGTCAACGGCAGCGAGTCCGAGTCTCAGCACTCGCAACACACACGCCCGCTTCAAGGGCCCTCAACGGACAGCGTCATGAAAATCGCACAGGAAATTCGCGCCGGCAACGTCATCATGCACGGCAAGGACCCGATGGTCGTCTTGCGCACGGAATACAGCCGCGGCGGCCGCAACTCCGCCACGGTGCGCATGAAGCTCAAGAGCTTGCTCAGCAGCTCCGGCACCGAAGTCGTCTTCAAGGCCGACGACAAGATGGACCAGGTCATCCTCGACAAGAAGGAGTGCACCTACTCCTACTTCGCCGATCCGATGTACGCCTTCATGGACGCCGAATACAACCAGTTCGAAGTCGAGAGCGAGAACATGGGCGACGCCCTCCAGTACCTGGAAGACGCGATGCCGGTCGAAGTGGTGTTCTACGACGGCAAGGCCATCTCGGTCGAACTGCCCACCAGCCTGGTGCGCGAGATCGTCGAAACCGAACCCGCCGTCAAGGGCGACACCTCGGGCAAGGTCCTGAAGAACGCCAAGCTGTCCACCGGCTTCGAGATCTCGGTGCCGCTGTTCGTGCAGACGGGCGACAAGGTCGAAATCGACACCCGCACGCACGAGTACCGCAAACGCGTGTAAGCCGGATCGGCCGGTGTGAAGCTCCCGCCGGCCGGCTTTCCCGCGCACATGGATTCAACGGCGGCGTTCGACCGCCGATGGCCCGCGCTGTGGCGCGAGCGACCACGCTTCGTCATTCTCGACAGCGCCTTTGACGGCGGTCGCTGTTTCCTCCAGTGGTGGCAGGCGTGGCAGCGCGATGCGCATCGCTGCGCGCAACTGCACGTGATCAGCGCATCGCCGCAGATCAGCTCGGGCTGTGCCGCAGCGCTCCATCCCGATGACGACAGCGCGATGCGCGGGCTCGCCGCCGAACTCGCCCGCGTCTGGCCGCCCCTGACGCCCAACTTCCACCGTCTGGCCTTCGAGGGCGGACGCGTGCAATGGCTGCTGGTGCCGCTGCCGTTGGACGCGGCGCTGCGCGAGCTGGTCAGCCCGGTGGA
>CAIVGK010000183.1 GCA_903905475.1 uncultured Burkholderiales bacterium
AGCGCCTGGCTCCAGGAGCGCACGGGTGGGGCGGGTGGCGTCGGCACGTCAGCTTGCAAGCGGCCGATCAGCATCAGCAGCAGCCGCTGGGTCTGGGCGCGGCGCACCAGCGTGGTCGGGTCGATGACCTCGGCCGGCGCAGGCAGGCGCGGCGGTTCGCCCGGCTGGCCCACGGCCTCGAGCGCCCGTGCGAGGGCGAGCATCAACGGCTCGGCCACTGCAGCCTGGTCGCGCGAGGCGCCGAGTTGCCCGAACAGCTCGGCGGCGTCGAGCGCCATCGCCTCGCGGCTGGCGGCGTCCATCGCCTCAGCGAGCAGCTGGCCATCAAAGAAGCGCAGCGCGGTGCGCAGCCGGCGCAGGCCCACGCGCAGCTGGTGCACGTGCTCGGGGTCTTGCGGGCCGGCGGCGATCTGGCTGGCGTTGACGCTGATCTGCTCGAGGCACGAGCGCAGCACCGCGTCGAGTGCTTGCGCCGGCGTCATCGAACGCGCGAGCGTCACCTCGGCGGCGCGCCGGGGCGGCGCCATGGCCTGATCGCGCCACAGCAAGTGGCCGAGTTCGGCCTTGCTGCGCGTGTCGAGCCACAGGCCGTGGCGTGCCACCCAGCGCCCGGCGGCGGACACCACCGCTTGCGGCCGGCCGGACTTGAGCTCGATCTCGAGTTCGCACACCGGCAAACGGCGCGGTGCGCCGGCGGGGCCGGCTTCGATCACGCCCGCATCGAAGGCGAGTTCGACCGTGCCGCCGGGCACCCGCACGACGCGGGCACGGCGCCAGATGTCGGTGGCCATGACCTGCTGCAACGGCCCGTCGGCGCGCGCCTTGGTGCTGTGGAGCAGCTTGAGCAGCGCGGCCCCCACGGGCGTGTCGGCGTGCAGCTGCGGGTCGATCGCCGGCACGGCCGCGCCGGTCTCGCTGCGCGTGACGTTGTGTTCGGCGCGTGTCATGCCCGCACCGTCGGGCAGCGCGCCCTTGAGTGTTTGCACCCACACGCGTCCCTCCTTGCGCAGCCGCAGCGCCATCCACACGCCAGCCAGCAGGCCCGAGGGGGTGTCGAAGTAGGCCGCCTGCAAGCGGATGCGTCGCGACGGTGTCGATCCAGCCACCGCCGCCTCGACCGCTGAACGCCGATGCGCCGGCACCTGGAACTTCAATTCGACTTCGCTCATGACAGCATCGTGACAGAGTGCACAACGAAATTTGATGAAATCCGTGCGGTGGCGGAGCGGTGTGCGCCACAAATCCCGGGCTGAACACGGCAGCCGCCGCCGGTAAACTCGGGTTTGTCCTCAACTAGAGCGTCCTGCGGCCCCAGCGGCCGCATCGCCTGTCTGCCCATGCCTTTGTTCTGGAAGCCCTACAAGTCGGACACCACTGCGTTCATCGAGTCACTCAAGGCCCAGAAGCCGTCGCTCGAGGACGAGCAGCGCGCCGGTCGCGCGTTGTTGTGGGACAAGCGCGTGGACCTGAATGCGCAGGCCGACAACGACGATTCGCGCGTGCCGCAGCAGCCCTACGTCTATCAAACCGGGCCGAAGTGACGCTGCTCGAGCCCCCTGAGCTGCGACCGCTGGCCGCCGATGTCCCTGCCGGCATCGTGCCCGCGGCGCTCGACGGTGTGGCCCTGGCGCGCCTGTATGGCGAGCCGCTGTTCAAGCTGCCGCAAGACCTGTACATCCCGCCCGACGCGCTGCAGCTGTTCCTCGAGGCCTTCGAAGGCCCGCTCGACTTGCTGCTGTACCTGATCCGCCGGCAGAACTTCAACATCCTCGACATCCCGCTGGCCGACGTGACGCGCCAGTACCTGGCCTACGTCGAGCAGATCCGCAAGACCCACCTCGAGCTGGCCAGCGAATACCTGCTGATGGCCGCGATGCTGATCGAGATCAAGTCGCGCATGCTGCTGCCGCCGAGAAAATCGCCCGATGGCACCGAACCCGAGGATCCCCGCGCCGAGCTGGTTCGCCGACTGGTCGAGTACGAGCAGATGAAGCTCGCCGCCGCGCGGCTCGATGCGCTGCCGGTGCTCGGGCGCGACTTCCTGCGTGCGCAGGTGCACATCGAGCAGTCGCTGGCGCCGCGCTTTCCCGAGGTCGAGGCCGACGAGTTGCGCGCCGCCTGGGCCGAGGTGCTCAAGCGCGCCGGCCTCAACCAGCACCACACCATCAGCCGCGAGCAGCTCAGCGTGCGCGAGCACATGAGCATCGTGCTGCGCAGCCTGCAAGGGCGCAAGTTCCTTGAATTCCACGAGCTGTTCGACGTCAAACGCGGGCCACCCGTGATGGTGGTCACCTTCATTGCCATGCTGGAGCTCGCCCGCGAGCGCCTGCTGGAAGTCACGCAGGCCGAAGCCTTCGCGCCGATCTACGTGCGGCTGGCCTACCAGCCCGTCTGAAGTCATTTCGCAACCGCCACCCCAGAGCGACCATGCAACAAGCCCCCATCCAAATCGTCCGCCCCGCCAGCCTCGCCAACCCATCCGCCGCGCCGCAGCGCTGGGAGGTGGCGCAGATCGAGGCGCTGTTCGCGCTGCCCTTCAACGAGCTGCTGTACCAGGCGCAAACCGTGCACCGCGCCCATTTCGACCCGGCCGAGGTGCAGCTGTCCACGCTGCTGTCGATCAAGACCGGCGGCTGTGCCGAGAACTGCACTTACTGCCCGCAATCGTCCGCCTACGACACCGGCGTGGAAGCCACCGCACTGATGAAGGTCGATGCGGTGCTCGAGGCGGCCCGTGCCGCCCAGGCGGCAGGCGCCACGCGCTTTTGCATGGGTGCGGCCTGGCGCGGCCCGAAAGACCGCGACATCGAGAAGGTCTCGGCGCTCATCAGCGCGGTCAAGGGCCTCGGCCTGGAAACCTGCGCCACGCTGGGCATGCTGGGTGACGGCCACGCCGAAACCCTGCGCGATGCCGGGCTCGACTACTACAACCACAACATCGACAGCGCACCGGACAAGTACGCCGACATCGTGCAGACGCGCCAGTTCGAAGACCGCCTCGACACCTTGCAGCGCGTGCGCGGCGCCGGCGTCAAGGTGTGCTGCGGCGGCATCGTGGGCATGGGCGAGACGCGCACCCAGCGCGCCGCACTGATCGCCGAGCTGGCCAACATGGAGCCGTATCCCGAGTCGGTGCCCATCAACCACCTGGTGCAAGTCGAGGGCACGCCGCTGCACGGCACCGAGGTGCTCGACCCGTTCGAGTTCGTGCGCACCATCGCCGCAGCACGCATCACCATGCCGCACACCCGGGTGCGCCTGTCGGCCGGCCGCCAGGCGCTCGGCGAGGCGGTGCAAGCGCTGTGCTTCATGGCCGGCGCCAACTCGATCTTCTACGGCGACAAGCTGCTGGTCACGGGCAACCCCGACGTCACCGCCGACCAGGCGCTGCTGCAAAAACTCGGCATGAGGGCGGCCTGATGAGCGCGCCCGTCGAA
>CAIVGK010000184.1 GCA_903905475.1 uncultured Burkholderiales bacterium
CGATCGGCCTCGCGCCCGCTCCACAGGTTGCAGCCGGCAAAGCGGCAAAACACCGCGGCGCGGCCGGTCTGGCCGCCTTCGCCTTGCAGTGTGTAGAACGCTTCCTTGACCGAGTACGCCATGGTCACACCGGCAGCGCCAACACGGCGCCGCGCGCAGACACGATGGCGCCGCAGCCGTCGGTCTCGTACAGATCCACCCGGTCGAGCTGCGGCAGCTGGAGTCGGGCGTGCTCGAAGATCCAGCGCGCCACGCTGGCGGTGTCGCAGTCGCCCAGATCGGCAATCTCGTGCAAAGGCTGGTGGTCGAGCTGCTTGAAGATCGGGTCGAACAGCGTTTTCACGTCGCCGAAGTCGATGGTCCAGCCCATCAGCGCGTCGAGCGGCGCCGACAGGTGCAAGCGCAGCGTGTAGGTGTGGCCGTGCAGACGCCGCAGTTCGCTGCCGTCAGGCGCGCCCTTGAGCTGCAAGGCGCTGTCGAGCGTGAGCTCTTTCCACACGCGGTAGCGCTCGCCGTCGAACAGCGCGCCGCACGAGGCGGTTTCGTACACGGTCACCCACGACAGCGACGGCAGCGACGGCTTCAGACGCGCCCAGATCCAGCTCGACAGCAATTCGCTGGTCGGGTTGGTCAGACCGGTCAGGTCGTTCAGGCAGGCGTGGTCGAGCTGCTGCTGCAGCGGCGCCCAGGCGGCATCGATGTCGTCATGGCGGATCGCCGCCGCGGCGTCTTGATCGGCGTGCAGCACCACCTCGAAGCCGTGCCCGTGCATGCGGCCGCACTTGTGGCCGGCCGGCACGCGTGGCAGCACGTGTGCCGCCTGAAACACATGGCGCCGCCACAGGTGGGCGTGGCCTGCCGCATCGACATCGACCCCGCGCCGCGGCGTGCTTTGCAAACGCAGTTGCGCGGCGGCGGGCAGCCCCGGCTGCGCGGCGATCCAGCGCGCCAGGTTGGCATCGGTGGGCAGCGCGACCTGCTCGTTGAGCAAGTGGTGATCGAGCGGTGCGACGGCGGTTGTCAGCTCATGACACAGCCGCTGCACCTCGCCGCCTTCAAACGCCGCCCACAGCGCCGGCACCGCGCAGCGCACCTGCGCCACAAAGCCGTGGCCGTGCAGCCGGGCTGAAGGGTGGCCGTTTGGCAGCGCGGCAATCTGACGGGCGGCCTCGAAGCGGGACGACGCACAGATCAGCGTGTCGATGCTCACGGCGCGCCGATCCCGAAGCGAACCTGCAGCGGGTCGGCCACGCCCGCCTCGGCAAAGCCCTTGGCGCGCAGCAGGCACGAGTCGCAGCCGCCACACGGTCGGCCGTCGGGCCCGGGGTCGTAGCAGCTGCTGGTTTGCGAGTAATCGACGCCCAGGCGCAGGCCCTCGCGAATGATCTGGGCCTTGTTCAGGTGCATCAGCGGCGCATGGATTTTGAGCCGCTGGGCGCCTTCGACGCCGGCCTTGGTGGCCAGGTTGGCCATCGCCTCAAACGCGGCAATGTATTCAGGCCGGCAATCCGGGTAGCCCGAAAAATCCAGCGCGTTCACGCCGATGAAGATGTCGGTGCAGCCCAGGGTCTCGGCCCAGGCCAGTGCGTAACTCAGGAACACGGTGTTGCGCGCGGGCACATAGGTGATCGGGATGCCGTCGGCCATGTCATCGACCGAGCGGCCCTTGGGCACGTCGATGTCGGCCGTGAGCGCCGACCCCCCAAAGGCACGCAAGTCGATGCGCGCCACCACGTGCCGCGCGGCATGCTGGGTGCGCACCACCGCATCGGCCGCGCTCAGTTCGTGGATGTGGCGCTGCCCATAGCTGAAGCTGATCGCGCACGGCTCGAAACCTTGCTCGCGGGCCATCGCGAGCACCGTCGACGAATCGAGCCCGCCACTGAGCAACACCACTGCCGGCGCGCGAACTGGCACCGCTACTCCCGTTTGCATCCCGCTGACCCTTGACGCTTTGAACAGCGGACGAGTTTAGTGGGGCGGGCAAGCCGTGCTGACCCGCATCGAAGTGCGCAAGGGCGTGTGCTAACGTCATTTCGGGCTGTTTTGGCGTTGCTTTGCGTGACGTCCTTGGCACCCGATCGCTCACTTTCCCCTTGGCCGCCGAGCCCTCAAAGCCTTCGAACATGTCCCTGACGTTCCCTTTTTCCGCCATCGTCGGCCAAGACGAAATGAAGCTCGCGATCCTGATTGCCGCTGTCGACCCCAGCGTGGGTGGCGTGCTGGTGTTCGGTGACCGCGGCACCGGCAAGTCGACCGCCGTGCGCGCGCTGGCCGCCATGCTGCCCAAGATGCGTGCCGTCATCGGCTGCCGTTACCAGTGCGATCCGGCCTCGCCCGGCGCGGGTTGTGAATTTTGTGCGGCGCTCAAGGGCGTGGCGGGCAAGTCCCACCTGATCCCGGTGCCGGTGGTCGATCTGCCGCTGGGTGCCACCGAAGACCGCGTGGTCGGCGCACTCGATCTGGAGCGCGCGCTGTCGCAAGGCGTCAAGGCGTTCGAGCCCGGGCTGCTCGCCCGCGCCAACCGCGGTTTTCTGTACATCGACGAAGTGAACCTGCTCGAAGACCACCTGGTCGACCTGCTGATCGACGTGGCCGCCTCGGGCGAGAACGTGGTCGAGCGCGAAGGCCTGAGCGTGCGCCATCCCGCGCGCTTCGTGCTGGTGGGCAGCGGCAACCCCGAAGAAGGCGAGTTGCGTCCGCAACTGCTCGACCGTTTCGGCCTGTCGGTGGAAGTCAAGACCCCGACCGACCTGCCGTCGCGCGTGGAGGTGGTGCGTCGCCGCGATCAGTTCGAGCGCGACCCGGCCGCCTTCACTGAACAGTGGAAGAAACAAGACGAGCGCGTGCGCCGCAGCATCACCAAGGGCAAGGCCCAACTGGCCAAGGTGGCGGTGCCCGATGCCGCGCTCGAGCGCGCCGCGCAGCTGTGCATGGCACTCGGCACCGACGGCTTGCGAGGCGAGCTCACCTTGATCCGCGCGGCGCGCTCGCTGGCTGCGCTGGAGGGCGACGACGCCGTGGGTGACGCGCATCTGCGGCGTGTGGCGCCTTCGGCGCTGCGCCACCGCTTGCGCCGCAATCCGCTCGACGACGCCGGCTCCACGGTGCGCGTCGATCGCGCGGTGGCTGAGCTGTTCGGCGGATGAGCGTGGCCAGCGGCCCGGCCGCTGAGCGCTGGCAGGCCGCCGCCGCGCCCTTGACGGGCACCGCCCGCCACGTCGCTGCGCTGTTCGCGGTCGATCCCGTGGGCACCGGTGGCGTGGTCATCCGCGCGCTGGCCACCCCGGCGCGCGACGCCTGGCTGAAGTTGCTGATCGATCTGCTGCCCGAAGGCACGCCGATGCGGCGCGTGCCGCTGCACATCAACGACGAACGGCTGCTCGGCGGCCTGGATCTGGCGGCCACGCTGCAAGCGGGCCGGCCGATCGCGCAGCAAGGCGTGCTGACACTCGCCGACGGCGGCGTGGTGCTGCTGGCGATGGCCGAGCGGCTGGCTGCAGCCACCGCGGCACGCGTGGCCGCGGTGCTCGACACGAAGGAAGTGGCGCTCGAGCGCGAGGGCCTGGCCTCGCGCCACGCCACCCGCTTCGGCGTGGTCGCCTTCGACGAAGGCCTGAGCGACGACGAGCGCATGGCGAGCGCGCTGCTCGACCGCATGGCGTTCGCCCTCGACTTGCACCCGGTGCTGGACGACGGCGCGGTGTCTGCGAACGAAGAACGCCTGCGCGAGCTGCCGGTGTGCACCGCTGCCGCCGTGGCCGCTGCGCGCGCCTTGCTGCCGCACATCGAAGCCGACGTCGAATGCGTGCAGGCGCTGGTGGCCGCAGCGCTGCAGCTCGGTGTGGACTCGATCCGCGCGCCGCTGCTGGCCGTGCGCGTGGCGCGTGCCGCCGCGGCACTCGATGGCCGGCTGTGCCTGATCGACGAAGACGTGGCGTTCGCCGCGTCGCTGGTGCTGGCACCGCGCGCCACGCGCATGCCGATGGCCGCACCACCCGACGATGAGCCGCAGCCCGATGTCGAGGAACCCGCCGAGCCGCCGCCCGAAGAAGCCCAGTCGCCCGACGATGCCGACACGCCGCCACCGCCCGATTCAAACGAAGACGCGGC
>CAIVGK010000185.1 GCA_903905475.1 uncultured Burkholderiales bacterium
AAGACTTGGCCCCGCGTGACTTTGTCTCGCGCTGCATGGACCAGGAAATCAAGGAAGGTCGTGGCTGCGGTCCCAACAAGGACCATGTCCTGCTCAAACTCGACCATCTCGGCGCCGAGACCATCATGAAGCGCCTGCCCTCGGTCTACGAAATTGGCCACAATTTTGCCAACGTCGACATCACCAAGGAGCCGATCCCCGTGGTGCCCACCATCCACTACCAGATGGGCGGCATTCCAACCAACATCCACGGCCAGGTCGTTACGCAGGACGCCAACAACAACAGCGTGGTCGTCAATGGCCTCTATGCAGTGGGCGAATGCTCCTGCGTGAGCGTGCATGGCGCCAACCGGCTAGGCACCAATTCGCTGCTGGACCTGCTGGTATTCGGCCGCGCGGCGGGCAACCACATTGTTGAATTCAACAACAAGACCAAAGAACACAAGCCGCTGCCAGCCGACGCCGCCGACAACACCCTGGCCCGCATTGCGCGCCTGGACAACGCCACCGGTGGCGACTACGCCCAGGACGTCGCCAACGACATCCGCGACACCATGCAGCAGCATGCGGGTGTGTTCCGCACTCAGGCCAGCATGGACGAGGGCGTGCTCAAGATTGCCGCCCTGCGCGAGCGCGTCAGGAACATCAACCTCAAGGACAAGTCCAAGGTCTTCAATACCGCCCGCATAGAGGCGCTGGAAGTCGAAAACCTGATCGAGGCCGCCCAAGCGACCATCGTGTCGGCCGCAGCCCGCCACGAAAGCCGGGGCGCCCACACGGTGGACGACTACGCCGACTCAGCCGAATTCCCGAACGGGCGTAACGACACAGAATGGCACAAGCACACGCTGTGGCACAGCGAAGGCAACCGCCTGAGCTATAAGCCCGTGCAAATGAAGCCGCTGACGGTCGAATCCGTGCCGCTGAAGGTTCGCACCTTCTAAATATCGAAATATCGTCGACAGGAACCGGAAAACACCATGACCAAACGCACTTTCCAGATCTACCGCTACGACCCCGATCAGGACGCCAAGCCCTACATGCAGACGATCGAGGTCGAACTCGACGGCAGCGAGCGCATGTTGCTGGACGCGCTCATGAAGCTCAAGGCGCAAGACCCGACCATCTCCTTTCGCCGCTCCTGCCGCGAAGGCGTTTGCGGCTCGGACGCGATGAACATCAACGGCAAAAACGGTCTGGCCTGCCTGACCAACATGCGCACGCTGCCCGGCACCATCGTGCTCAAGCCGCTGCCCGGTCTGCCCGTGGTGCGCGACCTCATTGTCGACATGACGCAGTTTTTCAAGCAGTACAACTCGATCAAGCCTTACCTGGTCAATGACAACGTTCCGCCCGAGAAAGAACGTCTGCAAAGCCCAGAAGAGCGCGACGAGCTCAACGGCCTGTACGAATGCATCCTGTGCGCCAGTTGCTCGACGAGCTGCCCCAGCTTCTGGTGGAACCCGGACAAGTTCGTCGGCCCGGCCGGTCTGCTACAGGCCTACCGCTTCATCGCCGACAGCCGCGACGAAGACACCGCCGCGCGTCTGGACAACCTCGAAGATCCGTACCGCCTTTTTCGCTGCCACACTATCATGAACTGCGTCGATGTCTGCCCTAAGGGGCTGAACCCGACCCGGGCCATCGGCAAGATCAAGGAAATGATGGTTCTGCGCTCAGTCTGAGCCATCTCTGCTTTCTCTTCCAGAACAACCCGGCCCATGACGCACGACCTGACCGACTCCAACGGCGACTCAGCGCTGCTGGGCGAGCGGGCCTTGAGCAAGCTCAAGTGGCGTTGCCGGCGCGGCCTGGTGGAAAACGATATCTTCATCGCGCGCTTTTTCGCCACGCATGAGCAAGGCCTGACTGTCAGGCAGGCCCAAGGCCTCGGTGATTTAATGGATCTATCGGATAACGATTTGCTGGACCTCCTACTCCAGCGAAAGCAGCCACAAGAGCTGTCAGACAACGGTGCTTCGTCGGCTGAAGCACTGGAAGTTTTGAAACTGTTGCGCGGACCCTGCGCGGTTCGCCCGGCAGTGCCCTAAGCCTTCGCCGAAAAGACGTCGACAACACAACAGGATTTCCCATGAAACTAGCGGATAACAAAGCCACCCTTTCGTTCAGCAATGGCACCCCAAGCGTGGAGCTGCCCGTCTACCAGGGCACGGTCGGTCCCGATGTGGTGGACATCCGCAAGCTGTACGCGCAGACCGGCATGT
>CAIVGK010000186.1 GCA_903905475.1 uncultured Burkholderiales bacterium
CGCGCAAGGACGCCAGCGAATGGATGGGACGCACGATCTGCAACCGCAAGGTCAACTTCAAGGGCACCCCGGATCTGCTGGGTCAACTGATCAATGTGCGGATCACCGAGGCGAACCCGCACTCGCTGCGCGGTGAACTGGCCAAGGCCTGACGCGTCATCGGCCTGCGCGACGGCGCATCGACCACCACAGGCTCGCAGCACATGCCAGCACCATGCCGGCATACACCCCCATCCTGGCATCCCGCCCGGTGATCACCAGTCCCGCCACCTCGGCAGCGAGGCTCGCCAACGCAGATGCCCCGACCAAGGACGTCCAGGGCTCAGAGCGCAACTCGTTGCGCCAGAGGATCTTCGCGGCGGCAGATGCAAACAGCGCCAGCGTCAGCGCGGGTGCCGCAAAATTGGCGAGATGAAAGACAGCGTCGACGAGGGTCATGGCAGTTGGGCTTCAGGCCAGGCTGGCGTTCAGGGACACGATGGGAGCGCCCTCGGGGATTTCGAGGTGGGCGAACGGGCGGGAATACTGTAAATTTTGGTTGACAGTCATCATGAGCGTTTTCACTTTAGGTCTCAACCACGCCACCGCACCGCTGGACTTGCGCGGGCGGTTCGCTTTTTCGCCTGAGCGTCTGGCTCCCATGCTGCTGGCGTTTCGCGAACGGATGCAGCGCGCTCCGGAAGCCGCACTGGTTTCCACTTGCAACCGCACTGAACTGTATGTCGGCGCGGACACCGGCATGGTCAGGCCGGCCTTGGAGTGGCTGGCCGAAATTGGCGGCATGTCGGCCTCCGGCCTGCGCGAGCACGCCTATGTGCTCGAAAACGAGGCCGCCGCACGGCATGCCTTCCGTGTTGCCAGCGGCCTGGATTCGATGGTGTTGGGCGAGCCGCAGATCCTCGGCCAGATGAAGCAGGCCGTGCGAGAGGCCGACACCGCAGGCATGCTGGGATCGACTCTGCACCAGATGTTTCAGCGGTCGTTCGCCGTGGCCAAGGAGGTTCGCACCTCCACCGAAATCGGATCGCACTCGATCAGCATGGCGGCGGCTTCGGTTCGGCTGGCCTCGCAGCTGTTTGAAGACCTGAGCGACATCAAGATCTTGTTCGTCGGAGCTGGCGAGATGATCGAGCTGGTGGCCACGCACTTTGCCGCCAGGAAGCCGCGGGCGATGGCCATCGCCAACCGCACTCGCGAACGCGGTGAAAAGCTGGCAAGTCGCTTCAATGCCGAGCTGCTTCCGCTGTCAGATTTGCCGCAACGACTGGGCGACTTTGATGCGGTGATCTCCTGCACCGCCAGCACCTTGCCGATCATCGGGCTCGGCGCGGTGGAGCGCGCACTCAAGGCACGCAAACGCCGGCCCATCTTCATGGTCGATCTGGCGGTGCCGCGAGACATCGAGCCTGAGGTCAGCCGCCTGTCCGACGTGTACCTTTACACCGTGGATGACCTCTCGTCGCTGGTGCAGATCGCCGGCGAGAAGCGTCAGGCCGCGGTGCAGCAGGCCGAGGCCATCATCGAAACCGGCGTGCAGGGGTTTGTCAACTGGCTGGGCCAGCGCAACACCGTGCCACTGATTCGTGCCCTGAATGCGCAGGCCGATGAATGGCGCGCCGCCGAGATCGCACGCGCGCGCAAGTTGCTGGCAAAGGGCGAGGACATCGAAGCCGTGCTCGAGTCGATGTCACGTGGCCTGACGCAAAAGATGATGCACGGCGCGCTGGTCGAACTGAACACCGCAGAGGCGGGTCAGCGCGCAGATCTGGCTCAAACGGTGTCTCGCCTGTTCCTGCGCAACTCGGCCTTTGGCAGCCGGCACATCGCCCCGTCGGACACGAGCGCCAACGACTCGAACATCTGACGCCCGGCACATCGCTGATGGCAGTCAGGCCGCGCTTGCTGCTAGCCTCATCGGCTTGGACGTTGACCCGTCGCCTGCCGCATGAACAGCCCCGATGAAAGATTCCCTTCGACAGCAATTCGAGCGACTGACGCTTCGCCTGGCCGAGATCGAAGCCATGCTGTCCGACCCGGCGATCGCCGCCGACATGAACCGATTTCGCAGCCTGACCCGCGAGCATGCCGAGGTCTCGACGCTGGTGGACTTGTTCCAGCAGTTCAAGGCCCGTGAGCTCGACGCCCAGGCAGCCCGCGCACTGCTGGACCAGTCGACCCACGAGCCCGACATGGCCGCACTGGCCCAAGATGAGATCAACGATGCGCTGAGTGATCTCGACCGGCTGCACCAGACGCTGCAAACGTCATTGCTGCCCAAGGACCCGGACGATGAGCGCAATGCCTTCGTGGAGATACGCGCAGGAACCGGGGGTGATGAATCAGCCCTGTTCGCTGCCGACATCGCCCGCATGTACTTGCGCCACGCGGAGCGCCGTGGCTGGCGCACCGAGCTGATGTCCGAAAGCGTGTCGGACCTCGGCGGCTACAAGGAGGTCGTGTTGCGCATCGAGGGCGGCCATGTCTATGGCCAGCTCAAGTTCGAGTCGGGTGGTCACCGGGTGCAGCGCGTCCCAGTGACAGAGACCCAGGGGCGCATACATACCAGCGCCTGTACCGTCGCCGTCCTGCCGGAGCCAGACGAGGCGGAGGAGGTGCAACTCAATCCGGCCGACTTGCGCATCGACACCTTCCGCGCCAGCGGCGCCGGTGGGCAGCACGTGAACAAGACCGACAGCGCCATACGGGTCACACACCTGCCCACCGGTTTGGTGGCCGAATGCCAGGACGACCGATCGCAGCACCGCAACAAGGCCAAGGCGCTGTCCGTGCTGGCCGCTCGGCTGCGCGACAAGGATCGCACCGAACGTGCTGCCAAGGACGCCGCCACGCGCAAGGGACTGATCGGCAGCGGAGACCGCAGCGATCGCATCCGCACCTACAACTTCCCGCAGGGCCGTTTGACCGATCACCGCATCAACCTGACGCTGTACAAGTTGCAGGCGATCCTCGACGGAGACATCGACGAGGTGGTGTCATCGCTGCAGGCTGCCAGCGCTGCAGAGCAATTGGCCGCGCTTGAGAGCGGCGAAGCGTGAGCGCACGGCCCGAAGACGCGCTGTCGATTTCCCGGGCGCTGGCCACGGCCAAGTCAAACGGCGTCGACAGGCTGGATGCCCAGTTGATGCTCGCTGCGCTGCTCGATCGCCCGCGCAGCTGGTTGATCGCTCATGACGATGCGTCACTGGATCAGGCGCAAGAGTCGGCGTTCGAACAGTGGCTGACGCGCCGGCGTGATGGTGAACCCCTGGCCTATCTGCTGGGCGAGAAAGAGTTTCACGGACTGAAGCTGCAGGTCGATCCGTCGGTCTTGGTTCCGCGCCCCGAAACCGAGTTGCTGGTCGACTGGGGACTGCGCGTGCTTCAAGGGGGGCCTCTGAAGGCCGCCGAGCTGCGCGTCATTGACCTGGGCACGGGCAGCGGCGCCATCGCGCTGTCGATCAAGCACGACTGCCAAGCGGCGGCGGTCACGGCCGTCGATGCGAGCCCGACCGCTCTGGCGATCGCGGGTCGGAACTCGCAATCGCTGAACCTGCCGATCACGCTGGCGCCGGGGAACTGGTGGCAAGCGGTGCCGGGTCAGCGCTTTGATCTCGCGCTGGCCAACCCGCCTTACATCGCCCCCGGGGACGAGCACCTCGAAGCGTTGCGCCATGAACCGCAAGCTGCCTTGATGGCCCAGGACAACGGACTCGCTGACCTGGAATGCATCATCGCCGGCGCGCCCGGTCATCTGGCTCCCGGCGGGTGGCTGCTGCTTGAGCATGGCCACGATCAAGCCACGTGGGTTCGCCAGCGGCTTGCCGGCGCAGGCTTCACACAAGTGCAGACCCTCAGGGATCTGGCAGGCATTGAACGCTGTACGGGCGGTAGGGCCTTACCCGCCACCACGTCGGCGTTTCGTGTAGTCTTCCCCGCTGTCTAAAGACCCCCATCGCCATTCGGAGCACACATGAGCGACACCCTCAAGCGTATCGACGAGATCGTCAAAGGCAACCACATCGTCTTGTTCATGAAAGGAACCTCTCAGTTCCCCATGTGCGGCTTCTCGGGACGGGTCATCCAGATCCTGAAGGCCTGTGGCGCCAAAGACGTCAAGACGTTCAACGTTCTGGAAGATGATGAAATCCGCCAGGGCATCAAGGAATACGCCAACTGGCCGACGATCCCTCAGCTGTACGTGAAGGGCGAATTCGTCGGCGGCTCCGACATCCTCGCCGAGATGCACGAGGCTGGCGAGCTGCAAGACTTGCTGAAGGCCTGATCTTTCCGCGGCCCGCACCACCCATGAAACGCTCGCCGGGTTCGGCGCCCAGGGTGGTGATCGGCATCTCCGGGGCGTCCGGAGCCATCTACGGGGTGCGATTGCTGCAGCGTTGCAGGCAAGCCGGCTGCGAGACCCATCTGGTGGCCAGCCCTGCCGGTGTGTTGAACGCGCACCATGAACTGGGGCTGGATCGCTCGGCCCTCGAAGGCCTGGCCGATCATTGCCACAACCCGGCCGACATTGGCGCCACCATCGCCAGCGGCTCGTTCGCCACGCAGGCCATGGTGATTGCACCGTGTTCGATGAAAACCCTGGCCGCCGTGGCGCATGGCCTGTCCGACAACTTGCTGACCCGCGCCGCCGACGTGGCCTTGAAGGAACGCCGCAAGCTCATCTTGATGGTGCGCGAAACCCCGTTCAACCTGGCACACCTGCGCAACATGACGTGCGTCACCGAGATGGGCGGAATCATCTTTCCGCCACTGCCGGCCTTCTACCTCGGTCGGCTCACGATCGACGAAATGGTCAATGACAGCGTCGAGCGCGTGCTGGCGTTGATGGGGATCGAATCGGCAGCGCCAAAGGCTTGGGCCGGACTCTGATCGAAGCTGCGCTCAGACGAGCCGGATGTCCCACTGCTGCCTGGCAGCAAAAACAAGGTTCGGATACTCGGCGCGTCCGCGGCTGCCGTTGTAGCGGCCGAGCGCCAGGAATTGATCCCCGCCTTCGCGGTCCAGGTAGTGCCGAAGGATCACGCACCCGAAGCGCAGATTCGTCTGCATGTGGAAGAGCCGTCCGATGTCGCCGTCACCGATCAAACGGGACCAGAACGGCATCACCTGCATGTAGCCACGGGCACCCGCTGGGCTGATGGCGTATTTGCGAAAGCCGCTCTCGACCTGAACCAGTGCCAGGATCAGCGACGGATCCAAACCCTTGCGCTTGCTCTCGTACCAGACGGTCTCCAGGAACTCGACCCTCACGTCGTAGTCCGCCTTGCGCAGCTTGAGACGCTCGCTCGCGGCGCTCAACCAGCGCAGGTAGGCCAGCTTCGCTTCGATCGTGTCGAACTCGGGCCTGGGCGGAGCGGTCTCCGCGATGGCGGCCGACAGTGCAGAGCGAACCGCATCGGCCAACGGCTCCTCGACCTGATCGCCGGCGCACACATTGGAAGCCGGAGCCAGCGTGGCCAGCCCCGAAACCAACAGGGTGCGCCGGCTGACGGTCATATCGCCAGTTTCGCCTTCAGCCAGTCCACGAGGCCGGCCAGCGGCACCACGGCTGCTGCGGTGTCGCACCGCCCCTGGTATTCGACGACGCTGTCCTTGAGCCCGCGATCTCCGATGACCACCCGATGAGGAACGCCGATGAGCTCCCAATCGGCAAACATGGCACCGGGTCGTTCACCGCGGTCATCAAGCACAGCATCGACCCCGGCGGCCACCAGTGCAGCGTGCAGTTCGTCAGCTGCCACCTTCACCGCTTCGGAGCGGTCGTAACCAATGGGGCAGATCACCACGGCGAATGGGGCAATCGCCGTGGGCCAGATCATCCCCCGGTCGTCATGCGACTGCTCGACTGCCGCGCCCAGGATTCGCGTGATGCCGATGCCGTAGCAGCCCATTTCCATCAACTGCGGTTTGCCGCCCTCGTCCAGATAGGTCGCGCCCATGGCCTCGCTGTATTTGGTGCCGAGGTAAAAGACGTGTCCCACTTCAATGCCACGCTGGATGGACAGAGATCCGCTCCCGTCGGGCGAGGGGTCGCCCTCTACGACATTGCGAATGTCGGCCACCAGATGCGGCTCGGACAAGTCGCGGACCCAGTTGACACCCACATGGTGAAAGCCGTCGTCGTTCGCACCGCAGACGAAATTGCTCATTGCCGCCACGGTTCGATCGGCGATGACGGTGATCGACGCAGGCACGGCCACGGGCCCCAGCGATCCAGGCTTGCAACCGAAGTTGTCAAGAATTTCGGCCGCACTCGCGAATCGATAGCCTTGTTGGAGGCCGGGCAGCTTGCCGACCTTGACTTCGTTGAGTGAGTGGTCGCCGCGGATCAGCAACAAGAAAAAAGCCGCCTCGGTCTTGGCAGAGCCGGCCGTTGGCTCCGTCGCCAGCACCAGAGATTTGACCGTGGACTCCAGGGGCGCGCTCAGGAGCGTTGCCACTTCTTCGCAGGTCGTGCACCCCGGCGTCGCCGTCTTGACCAGCGACGCGCAGGCAGCTCCGCGCGCGTCGATCAGCGACACCGCCTCGGCAAGCTCCATGTTCGCCGCATAGCTCGACTGGGGGCAGTACACCACCGCATCCTCGCCCGTCTCGGCAATCACCTGGAACTCATGCGAGCGGTCACCACCAATGGCGCCCGTGTCCGCCGCGACCGCGCGGAAGGTCAAGCCCAGTCGCTCAAAAATACGCACGTAGGCCGCATACATGCCGTCGTAACTCTTGCCTGCCGCCGCCGCATCGCGGTCGAACGAGTAGGCGTCTTTCATCGTGAACTCGCGGCCGCGCATCACCCCGAAGCGGGGACGACGTTCGTCGCGGAACTTGGTCTGGATATGAAAGAAGTTCTTCGGCAACGAGCGGTAGCTGCGAAGTTCCTGGCGGGCAATGTCGGTGATGACCTCCTCGCTCGTGGGCTGGATGATGAAATCCCTGTCGTGCCGGTCTTTGACCCGCAGCAACTCTGGCCCCATCTTCTCGAAGCGCCCGGTTTCTTGCCACAGCTCGGCAGGTTGCACCAAAGGCATCAACAACTCGACGGCCCCGGCGCGAGTCATTTCTTCGCGCACGATCGCCTCCACCTTGCGGATGACGCGCAGCCCCATGGGCATGTAGGTGTAGATCCCTGCACTCAAGCGCTTGATGAAGCCGGCTCGAAGCATCAACTTGTGGCTGACCACCTCGGCTTCTGCCGGGGCTTCCCTCAGGGTGGAAATGAAGAACTGGGAGAGTTTCATGGCGACATGAGCCCTGTCGGGCCCCAAATAAGCGCATTCGCCGACAGTAAGCCGTCAGCACGGGGTGATCTGAGCGCGAGAGGTTCGCGCCGCTCATACCCAATGCAATAATGAAAATAACTAGAGTTTCTGGAGAAGATTATGCTCGACCGTGAGGGGTTCAGACCCAACGTCGGGATCGTCCTGCTCAACCACAGGAACGAGGTGTTTTGGGGCAAACGGCTCCGAACCCACTCGTGGCAGTTCCCTCAGGGAGGGATCAAGTACGGCGAGACGCCAGAGCAGGCGATGTATCGTGAACTTCACGAAGAGGTCGGGTTATTCCCGGACCACGTTCGCATCATCGCGCGCACCCGTGACTGGCTGCGCTACGAGGTTCCCGACCGGTTCATTCGACGCGAGTCCCGTGGACATTACAAGGGTCAAAAACAGATCTGGTTCTTGCTTCAGTTGACCGGCAGGGACAGCGACATGAATCTTCGGGCCACAAGTCACCCCGAATTCGACGCTTGGCGCTGGCATGAATACTGGATACCACTGGAAGTGGTCATAGATTTCAAGCGAGAGGTCTACCAGACGGCACTGACTGAACTGTCGAGGTTTTTGCCGAGATCGGCTCCAGGCCGATATTTGCGGACCGAAATAAGGGTGGATTACCACAGTGCTGAAAATCAGAGGGCGTCTGAAAAACTCACCCCTGAAGGGATTTCACCACTCCCTCCTGAAGCCCCATTGAGCCCCAATCAACCCACCTGATTCAAAAGGCCGGAGCGACAACGGAAATCTAGAGCAAGACCATGTTGTCGCGGTGAATCATTTCTGCCTCGCAGACAAATCCCAGAACAACCTCCAACTCATTGGATGATCTTCTCGCGATGAGTCTCGCTTCGCCACTCGAGTAGTTGGTCAGCCCGCGGGCCACCTCGACACCATCAAGGCTCATGATCGAGACAATGTCACCTCGGTGGAATTCACCCTTCACCTCGATCACTCCCACGGGCAGCAGACTCTTGCCATCGTCACGGATTTTGATCAGGGCTCCTGCATCAACGACGATGGACCCACACAACTGCAACTGATCGATCATCCACTGCTTGCGGGCGGTAACCTTCGGAGTTTGAACCCAGAGTTCTGTACCGAGCGCCTCCCCTGAACAAAGCCGAAGAAGGATATCGGGTTCACGCCCCCAGGCAATGACAGTACTGGCGCCACTGCGCGCTGCGCGTTTCGCCGCCAGTATCTTGGTGAGCATGCCGCCACGACCGATGCTGCTCCCTGCCCCACCGGCCATCCGCTCAAGTTCCGGATCGCCCGCCAAAGCGCTGCGGATAAGTTGGGCCTTTGGGTTTTTTCTCGGGTCTTCAGAAAAAAGGCCGGGCTGATCTGTCAATATGACAAAGGCATCTGCTTCAATCAAATTGGCGACCAACGCCCCGAGCGTGTCGTTATCGCCGAACTTTATTTCGTCATTGACAACCGTGTCATTTTCGTTGATGACAGGAATAACGTTCAATTTCAATAAAGTAATCAGCGTCGATCTCGCATTGAGATATCTTTCTCGATGGGCAAGATCTGCATGCGTCAGCAGCACTTGAGCGCTTTTCACGTCGTGCTGCCTGAGCATCGACTCGTACATCTGTGCCAACCCCATCTGGCCAACCGCCGCTGCCGCCTGCAACTCATGCAACTGCTTGGGTCGTGTTGACCAGCCGAGGCGCTTCATGCCTTCAGCAATGGCGCCGCTTGACACCATCACCAGCTCACGCCCCTCTGAGGCCAGAATCGCGAGCTGTCTGCACCAGTTCCCGATCGCATCGGAGTCGAGACCGCGCCCCTCGTTCGTCACGAGGCTGGACCCGACCTTGATGACGATTCGCCGAGCGCGCGGCAGCACTTGACTCATGGGCCATCGCCCCCAATCGAGTCACTGGAAAAACGCGGGTCGGGCTCCACTGGCGGCTTGTTCTTGGACGCTGCAACGTGGTCATAGATCGCTCGTATCAGCGTCTCACAGCCTTCGCGAGTCAGGGCAGAGATCTGGAAGACGGGACCCTTCCACTTGAAGCGCTTGATGAAGTCCGCTACGCGCTCAGCGCGCTCCTCGGGAGGCACCATGTCAAGCTTGTTGAGAACAACCCAGCGGGGTTTCTCATAAAGCGACTCATCGTATCTCTTGAGCTCTTTCACGATGGCCTTGGCTTGCGCCACTGAATCGACATCAGTATCAAATGGCGCGAAATCGATCATGTGCAACAAGAGGTGCGTACGCTGCAAGTGCCTCAGGAACAAGTGCCCCAAGCCCGCCCCCTCAGAAGCACCCTCGATCAAACCGGGTATGTCTGCGACAACGAAACTCTGTTCCGGTGCGACCCTGACCACGCCAAGATTGGGGTGAAGCGTCGTGAATGGATAATCAGCGATTTTGGGCTTGGCGTTGGAAATGGCCGCAATCAACGTCGATTTGCCGGCATTCGGCATACCGAGGAGACCCACGTCGGCCAAGACCCGCAGTTCCAGCCGGACGTGAAAATTCTCGCCCGGCCAACCTGGCGTCTTTTGCCTCGGCGCCCGGTTTGTGCTGGTTTTGAAATGCAGGTTTCCAAAACCGCCATCACCGCCCTTGGCGAGCAAAACCTTCTCGTCAGGAACAAGCAACTCTGCAATGACCTGATCATTTTCAGTATTGGTAATGATCGTACCCATCGGCATGCGAAGGATAATATCTTCAGCAGCCGCGCCAAACTGATCAGAACCGCGCCCGTTCTCACCACGTCGTGCCTCATGGCGACGAGCATATCGGTAGTCGATGAGCGTGTTCAAATTGCGATCGCCGACCGCATAGACGCTACCGCCTCGCCCGCCATCGCCACCATTCGGCCCACCAAACGGGATGAACTTCTCGCGGCGAAAGCTCATGCATCCATTTCCCCCATCCCCGGCAGAAATGTCTATGGTGGCTTCGTCAACGAATTTCATGGTTTGGTGCGAGTCCGAAATTAAACCAGAAATGAATCCATCTCACCCCCCAGGGGATCACAGAACAGATCCATTTTAAAAAAACAAAAGCCCCGGTAAACCGGGGCTCGAGAATACTCGACCGATCTGGATCAGTGAGCCTTGATACTCACCGTTCGGCGGTTTTGAGGGCCCTTCACGGAAAACACAACTTCGCCATCAGCAAGGGCGAACAAAGTGTGATCCCTTCCAAGTCCGACATTGACGCCAGGATGGAACTGAGTTCCACGCTGACGAACGATGATGGATCCGGAAGAAATTGATTCACCGCCGTAGGCCTTGACCCCTAGCATTTTTGGTTGCGAATCGCGCCCGTTGCGCGTTGAGCCGCCGCCTTTTTTCTGTGCCATGATTTACTTTCGTAAGATTCAGTTTCGAGTGTCAGCCGTTAACGGCGCCGATCTCAATTTCGGTAAAGGATTGCCGGTGACCCTGGCGCTTTTGGTAGTGCTTGCGGCGGCGCATCTTGAAGATGCGGACCTTGGCAAGCCTGCCCTGCGCCAAGACCGTGGCCGTCACGGTGGCTCCGCTCACCAGCGGGGTTCCAATCCGAACGTCAGCGCCCTCGCCAACGGACAAGACCTGATCAATGATGATCTCCTGGCCAATCTCCGCGACGATCCGCTCAACCTTGATCTTCTCGCCAGTGGCGACCCGGTACTGCTTCCCACCGGTTTTAATGACCGCGTACATATCAGCCCCTTCAAATTTGGTTCTCAGCACCCTTCGATCAGGGTGCTTGACCCATGACCGCGCGCAGAACCCAGCACTTTAGCACAAAACAGCGTTCCTGTGGAGCCTCTGAGGCTGGCCCTGCAACCGCGCAGCTGCCCGAGGGCACGGTTTCTATAATTCGTGATCTTCTCTGCCAAGGATCTCGTGAGCGCCAACCCTCTAGTCCGCCGTGCGGATCAGCCGCAAAGCATTGACGTCATGGATGCAGAAATGCGCGAGGTGGACGCCGTCATCCGTCGACGACTCACCTCCGAGGTGGCGCTCGTCGATCAAATCGCAAGGTACATCACCAGCGCTGGCGGGAAACGAATCAGGCCGCTGCTGGTTTTGCTGTTTTCAAACGCACTGGGCTTCAAAGGCGCAGAGCGATTTGAGCTGGCGGCTAGCGTGGAGTTCATCCACACGGCAACCCTGCTGCACGACGACGTGGTCGACGAGTCGGGCTTGCGGCGCGGGCGCGAGACGTCCAACGCCGTATTCGGCAATGCAGCCAGCGTCTTGGTGGGGGACTTCATCTACTCCCGAGCCTTTCAGATGATGGTGTCCGTCAACCAGATGCGCGTGCTTCAAGTTCTGTCCGACGCAACAAACATCATCGCCGAAGGCGAAGTGCTCCAGCTCATGAACATGCACGACGCCGACCTCCAAGTCGACGACTATCTCAAGGTGATTCGCTACAAGACGGCCAAGCTGTTCGAGGCCAGCGCGCGATTGGGTGCGGTGCTGGCCAACTCGTCAACGGATGTCGAAGAAGCCTGCGCGGACTACGGGCGGTCGCTGGGCACCGCCTACCAGTTGATTGATGACCTTCTCGACTACGAGGGATCGACTGCCGAGCTGGGAAAAAACGTCGGCGACGATCTTCGAGAAGGCAAGCCGACGCTGCCATTGCTGATCGCCATGGAGCGCGGCACCGACGACGAGCGCACGCTGATCCGAAAGGCCATTGAAAACGGCGAGGTCGAGCAACTGGC
>CAIVGK010000187.1 GCA_903905475.1 uncultured Burkholderiales bacterium
CCAGTGGTACTGGATCGCCGCGTGGTCGAACGATGTCAATGCACGGGTGAGTGCGACCAGCGGCTCGCTGCGCTGGGGCGCCTACCCGTACAGCACCACCTGGCCCAGCCCGCCGCTGCTGCGCGGCAGTGCGCCGTTCGCCTACTCGATCTACGTCACCGACGGCAACTGATCCGCCCGCCTGACCTACCGGAGTCCCCATGAACAGTCAGAACCCGTGTTCGAGGCGCGCGTCGATGGCCCTGATGGGCGCGCCGCTCGTGTGGTGGCTCTCCGGTTGCGGAGGGGGAGGCGCAAGTCGCCCCAACACCGGCACCAGCGGAGGCAACAGCGGAGGTAACAGCGCAGGCGGAGGCACCGGCGGCACCGGCAGTGTTGACGGCCTGACGCAAACGCCCACCGGCGAGACCTTTGAGACGCACGCCGTGCAGGTTGACGCCAGCGGCAAGTTGATGTCCTGGGTCACTCCGCAGGACCACGCCTACGACCGCGTGAGCTTCCTGTCGTGGGACATGCTGCTCAACCGCATGCCGCTCGATCCGGCCAATGGCCTGAAGGTGTACTTCACCCACTCCGAGTACGACCCGAACACGCTGGCCGGCAGCAGCTGGCCCAACAACCCGGCCGGCAAGAACGCCATGCTCGCCGAGTCAGCCGCGCTGTACCACGCCTATTCAGGCCACAGCGCCGTGATCGATCTGGTGCGCGCGCTGCTCGATCACCAGCTGCAGCACGGCACCACCCCCTCCACCCACGTCTGGGCCCAGGTGCCGTGGTCGACCGCCGAGGCGTCTTCGCTCACCTACGGCAACGACGCGCTGCGCGAAGGCGCCGGCGTGCTCGAGCCCGACAAGGTCGGCGAGCTGGGCTTTCACGGCTACCTGCGCTTTTGGCAGATCACCGGCGATGTGCGCTACCGCGACGCGGCGCTGGCCTGCGCCGACGCGCTGGCCGACAACCGGCGCAGCGGCAACGCCGACGTCTCGCCGTGGCCGTTTCGCGTCAATGCCCAAACCGGTGCCAGCGTCGAGGGCTACGGCAGCCACGTGATTGCCCCGATCCGCCTGTTCGACGAGCTGATCCGCCTCAACCTGGGCAACGTGGCGGGCTACAGCGCAGCCCGCGAAGCGGCCTGGACCTGGCTGATGGCCTACCCGATGACCAACAACCGCTGGAGCCAGTACTTCGAGGACGTGCCGCCCAGCCGCAACCTGTTTTCCAACTTCAACCAGTACGCCCCCGGGCAGACCGCGCGCTACCTGCTCGAGCACCCCGAGCGCGATGCCAGCTGGAAGGCCCACGCGGCCTCGCTGATCGACGACATCGAGTCGCGTTTCGGCCCCGACCACGCCGGCGATGCGGGCCTGTTCCATGGCGCGCGGACCATCTCCGAGCAGACCGCCTACCTGTTCAAGATGGCCAGCCACACCTCGCGCTTCGGCGCGGTCAATGCGCTGTATGCCGCAGCCACCGGGGACGCCATCGCCAAGGACAAGGCGTTTCGATCGCTCAACTGGGCGACCTACATGGCGCGCAACAACGGCACCGTCAACGAGGGGCCGGCCGAGTCGGTCGCGGGCGTGAACTTCTGGTTCACCGACGGGCACGGCGACTACGTGCGCCACTTCATGATCGCCATGGGCGCCTTCCCCGAGTGGGCGCCGGCCGGCGAGAACCACCTTCTGCGCTCGTCGTCGGTGGTGCGCGCGATCACCTACGCCAGCGATGGCATCACGTACGACACCTGGGACGCCGCGGCGACCGAAGTGCTGCGCGTGAAGTCGCCGCCGCAAGCCGTGAGTGCGGGCGGGCGGGCCTTGCCGCAGCGCGCCGATGTGAATGCGCCCGGCTGGACCTACGACAGCGCCACCGGTGTGCTCAAGGTGCGCCACGACAGCGCGACGAACGTGCAGGTGGTGCTCACTGCCAGCGTGTAGCCGCCCACGCCGGGCATCACACTCGGCAGCCAACGGCAGCGACTGGCTCACCGCGTGAGCCACCGACGACGACGGCCTGAGCCGCCGACCGAAACGCACGAGGTCAACGTCACCAACGGCCACCGATCCAGCCACCCGAAATAGGTCAGTTGATGGCACTCAAGGCCTGCTGGCCGACATCCCGATAAGGTCTGTGCAACGGGCGTGGAGACAGTCTTTCCACAGCCATCGTTGCAGTTGGGAGGTGTTCGATGTCCTTGGAAAACCAGCGCCAGCGGCGCATGTTCATGGGTCTTCTGGGGGTGTCGGCACTCTCGGGATTGGCAGGTTGTGGCGGTGGCGGTGGCAGTGCGGCATCCGACACGCTGCGCCAGCCGCTCGGCGCACGTCAGGAGGTCACCCGCGACGACCCGCCCCGTCGGCGCACGAAGGCGTATCAGCGGCGCGGCATCACCGCCATCGTGATGTCGGCCGACGGCAACGCGATGGGCGTGGCCCACACCGACGGGCGCGTGCTCATGCTTGATGGCCAGGGTCAGGAGACCCTCACGTTGCGCCCGCGTGGCGACGCGGTGGCCGTGGGTCTGGTGTTTGGTGCCGACGGGCGCGATCTCATCAGCATCGACCGCGACAGCGTGGCCCAGGGCTGGAACATCGACACCGGCGAGCGCCGTTTCACGCTGCGCGGCCACGAGCACGGCCTGCGCGCGATCGCCTCCAACCCCAACGGCTCGGTGGTCGTCACCGGCGGTGAGTCGGCACGGGTGCTGGCCTGGGATGGCAGCAATGGGCGGCTGCGCCAGGTGCTGCGTGGCGCGAGCGACTTCATCAATGCGCTCAGCGTGAGCGCCGACGGTGTGCGGGTCGCCGGCGGCGGCGCCGACGCACGCGTTCTCGTGTGGAACACCGACAGCGGCAAGCTGCTGCTCACGCTGCGCGGCCACGCCGACGAGGTCAGCGCCCTGAGCTTCAGCCCCGATGGCCGCCACATCGCCAGCGCCGGCAGCGACGGCAAGGTGCTGCTCTGGGACGCGGCCAGCGGCCGCCAGCTGCAGGCCCTGGCAGGCCAGCGCGCGCCGCTGCGCAGCCTGGCGTTCAACGCCGACGGCTCGCTGCTCGCCGGCGGCGGCCAAGGCGGTCAGGTGCTGGTGTGGGACAGCGCCACCCTCGGCGTGGTGCAAGACCTCACCGGCTCGACCACGGCGGTCAACGCCCTCACCTTCGACCCTGTGGGACGCAACCAGTTGCTGGCCGGCAATGAAGAAAGCCAGCTGCTGTCGTGGGCGCTGCCCGCGCGCGGCGGCCGCTGACCCCCCCAAAATCTTCGGGAGATTGCAGATGTTGAATTTGATGTCCGCGTGCTCGCGGTGGGTGAAGAGTGGCCTGGTGGCGCTGGCGCTGGTGATGGGTGGAGCCGGCAACGCGCCCTCGGCGTGGGCCGCCCTCGATCCGGCGCAAGGCCCCGGCGGGCCGATCCTGGTGGTCACGTCGGGCACCCAGAACTTCGGCACCTACTACGCCGAGATCTTGCGCACCGAGGGCTTCAACGCCTTCGCGGTGGCCGACATCGGCACCCTGAGCGCGAGCACGCTGGCCGCCTACGACGTGGTGCTGCTGTCCGACATGACGCTGACCACCGCGCAGGTCACGGTGCTCACCAACTGGGTGAGCGCGGGCGGCAACCTGATCGCCATGGCCCCCGATGCGCGACTGGCCGGCCTGCTGGGCATCACGCCAGCCGGCTCGACGATGAGCAACGGCTACCTGCGCGTGGACAGCACGAGCGCCGCAGGCACCGGCATCACCGGGCAGACGATGCAGTTCCACGGCACCGCCGAGCTCTACAACCTGGATGGCGCCACCGCCTTGGGCCTGCTCTACAGCGGCACGGCCACCGCCACGCCCTACCCCGCACTCACCTTGCGATCGGTGGGCAGCGGGCTGGCCGCAGCCTTCACCTACGACCTGGCCAGCTCGATCGTCTACACGCGCCAGGGCAACCCGGCGTGGGCGCGGCAAGAGCGCGATGGCCTGTCGCCGATCCGCTCGAGCGACAAGTTCTACGGCAACGCACTCAACGACGTGCAGCCCGACTGGGTCGATCTGGGCAAGGTGGCCATTCCGCAGGCCGACGAACAGCAGCGCTGGCTGGGCAACCTCATCCTCACCATGAACGCCGCGCGCAAGCCGCTGCCGCGCTTTTGGTATTTCCCCCACGGCAAGAAAGCCGTCGTCATCATGACCGGCGACGACCACGGCAATGGCGGCACCAGTGCGCGCTTCGACCAGTTCAAGGCCGCCAGCCCGGCGGGCTGCTCGGTGGCCAACTGGGAGTGCGTGCGCGGCACCTCCTACATCTACGCCAACACGCCCATCAGCAACACCCGGGCGGCGCAGTACGACGCCGAGGGCTTCGAGATCAGCGCGCACATCAGCACCGGCTGCGCCAACTACACGGCCGCCTCGCTGGAGTCGAACTACGCCACGCAGCTGCCCGACTGGCAGTCCATCTTCCCGAGCCTGCCCGCACCGCTCACGCAGCGCCACCACTGCGTGGTCTGGAGCGACTGGACCAGCGGCGCCGACGTGCAGTTCAACCACGGCATCCGGCTCGACACCACCTACTACTTCTGGCCGCCGGCCTGGGCCAACGACGTGCCGGGCGTGTTCACCGGCTCGGCCATGCCGATGCGCTTTGCGCGGCTCGACGGCAGCCTGGTCGACGTGTACCAGGCCACCACGCAGATGACCGACGAATCGGGCCAGACCTACCCGTTCACCATCGACACCTTGCTCGACCGCGCGCTCGGCGCCGAGGGCTACTTCGGGGCCTACACCGTCAACGCGCACACCGACTATCCGGTGCTGCAGGAGTCCGATGCGGTGGTCACGTCGGCGCTCGCGCGCGGCGTTCCGGTGGTCAGCGCGCGACAGATGCTGGCGTGGCTCGACGCGCGCAACGACTCGTCGTTCGACGCGCTGAGCTGGAACGGCAGCGCGCTGGGCTTTGGCATCACCCGCGCGGTGGCCGCCAACGGCTTGCGAGCGATGCTGCCCACGCGTTCGGGCGGGCGCGTGCTCGAAGGCCTCACGCGCGGCGGGGTGGCCGTGAGCTACTCGAGCAGCCTCGTCAAGGGCATCGAGTACGCCTTCTTTGCGGCCGATCCCGGCACCTACGTCGCCAGCTATGGCGCCGATGCCGGCGGCCCCGCGGTGCTGTCGACCAGCCCGGCGGCCAGTGCCACCGGCGTGGTCACGACCGCACGGATCACGGCCACCTTCGCGCAGGCGATGGACGCCACCAGCGTGAACGTGAGCACCTTCGAGCTGCGCGATGCCGCGGGCAGCCTGGTGGCGGGCAGCGTTGGCTACGACGTCGCCACCCGCACCGCCACCTTGGCGCCGAGCGCTGCGCTGACGGCCGGTGCGCTCTACACGGCCATGCTGCGTGGCGGCGCCACCGATCCGCGCGTGAAAGACGCCACCGGCATCGCCCTGGCTGCGGACCTGAACTGGAGCTTCACCACCGCCGCCGCCGTGGGATCGGCGTGCCCATGCGCCGCCTGGAGCGACACCACCACGCCGACGCTCGCCTCGGCCTCCGACCCGAAGTCGGTCGAACTCGGCGTGCGCTTTCGCACCGACGTCGACGGCGTCGTGACGGGCGTGCGCTTTTACAAGGGCACCGGCAACACCGGCACGCACATCGGCAGCGTGTGGACCACCGGCGGCACGCGGCTGGCCACGGCCACCTTCAGCGGCGAAACGGCCTCCGGCTGGCAGCAGGTCAACTTCGCCACGCCGCTGGCGGTCACCGCCAACACGG
>CAIVGK010000188.1 GCA_903905475.1 uncultured Burkholderiales bacterium
CGATGGCAGCGGCACCCGAATCGACTTTAGATCGCGGAGATTGATGACTTGCTGGACAGAGCCCTTCGAGTGTGCAAGGAGTAGGTCCCGGCCAACTTTTGATCGCAAAAAACACTGGATGTAGTTTGCATCGGCCTTACTTGGATCGATTCGGATCAGACCAACCTGTCGAGCAATGTTTGCGCCGCGCAGGCTCGGCGGCGCGATGGCGACTTCACCAGGATTACCAACCAACGAGATGAGTAGTTCACCACCGCGCAACAGAGTTCTGGCGTACTGCGCCGAAACCTCTGTGAATCGCCCCGGGTTTCGTAGAGGCTGTTTGGTTTAAGTCAGGCCGCCACCGCGGTGATCTGACTGGCGTGTAGCCGATAGTAGTTTGCCTCAGCCTCTGCCGGTGGGATGTAGCCGATCGGTTCGAGCAAACGATGGTTGTTGAACCAGGCCACCCATTCGAGCGTGGCCAGCTCCACCGCCTCCTTGGTCGTCCAGGGGGCTCTGCGATGGATCAGTTCGGCTTTGTACAGGCCGTTGATGGTCTCGGCTAAGGCGTTGTCATAGCTGTCTCCCTTGCTGCCCACCGAGGGCTCGATGCCTGCTTCGGCAAGCCGCTCTGAATACCGGATCGACACGTATTGCGAGCCGCGATCTGAGTGATGGACCAGGCTGTTGTCTCGCTCAGGTTGCCTTGCGTAAAGCGCTTGCTCCAGGGCGTCGAGGACGAAGTCCGTGCGCATCGAGCTGCTGACGCGCCAGCCCACGATGCGCCGGGCAAAGACATCGATGACAAAGGCCACGTACAGCCAGCCTTGCCAGGTCGACACGTAGGTGAAGTCCGAGACCCAGAGCTGGTTCGGTCGATCGGCCTTGAACTGCCGGTTGACCTTGTCGAGCGGGCACGGTGCTTTGCTGTCACTGATCGTCGTGCGCACCACCTTGCCTCGCATCACGCCGCGCAGGCCGAGGCGACGCATCAATCGCTCTACCGTGCACCTTGCTGCAGTCGTTCCCTCACGCGCGAGTTGACGCCAGACTTTGTCCGCCCCGTAGACCTGCATATTGGCTTGCCAGACGCGCTCGATCTGGGGCGCCAAAACGTCGTCGCGTTGGGCTCGTTCGCAACGCCTGTGGGGCTCGCGTTGAAGCGCTGCATGTCGTCGATAGCCGGACGGGGAGATCTGCAGAACCTTGCAGATCGGCTCGACCCCGAACGTGCCACGGTGCTCGTCGACGAGCGCCCTCAGGACTTGAATCGGCGGTCGAGCTCCGCCTGGGCGAAAAACGCGCTGGCCACCTTCAGGATCTCGTTGGCACGGCGCAGTTCTTTGACCTCACGCTCCAACTCTTTGACGCGCTGGGCTTCTGAGGTCGTGACGCCTTCACGCACGCCTGTATCGATCTCCTGGCGCTTGACCCAAGTCAGCAGCGTCTGCGGCACGCAGCCAATCTTCGGTGCTATCGACTCCACCGCCATCCACAACGACGGGTACTCTCCGCGATGCTCAAGCACCATTCGGACGGCCCGCTCACGGACCTCAGGTGAGAACTTGTTCGACTTGTTCATGACTCCATCTTCTCAAAGGTTGGAGCCTCCACAAATCCCGGGGCGATTCAAGAAGAGCGGTGGCAACCGGGTGATCTCGGCCCCAGTGCTGCCGCTCAAGCGGGTGCAGCGCGCCGTGCTCGACACGCTGCTCACCCCGCTGGGCAGCCACGACTGCGCCTACGGCTTCGTGCCCGGGCGTTCCATCGCCCACAACGCGGCGGGGCACGTGGGGCAGCTGGTGGTGGTCAACGCTGACGTGAGCAACTGCTTTCCCAGCGTGAAGTGGCCGCTGGTGCTGGCCGCCTTGCGTCGGGGGCTGGGTGAGCGGCTGTCGAGCACCGCGATTTCGATGCTGTGCGATGTGTGCACCGCCGACGGTGGTCTGCCCATCGGTGCGCCCACCAGCCCGGCGCTGCTCAACCGCGTGCTGATCAAGACCGACGAGACGCTGCTGCAAGCTGCCAAGGCGCGCGGGGTCAACTACACCCGCTATGCCGATGACCTGACGTTTTCGGGTGATTCGGGTGCGGTGCAGATGCTGAACGTGGCGCGCTGCACGCTCGAGCAGATCGGCCTGCAGTTGGACCCGAAGAAGACCAACATCTTCCGGCGCGGGCGCAGGCAGATGGTCACGGGCCTGGCCGTCAACGATCAGGTGAGCGTGCCGCGCAACATCCGGCGGCGGCTGCGTGCGGCCGTGCACATGGCGGTGC
>CAIVGK010000189.1 GCA_903905475.1 uncultured Burkholderiales bacterium
CGCCACTACGGCGACGGTCGCATCGGAGACCGCGAGTTCATCGTCATCGACACCGGTGGCTTCGAGCCGACCTGCGACAGCGGCATCGTCAAGGAGATGGCCAAGCAAACCCGCCAAGCGGTTGCCGAAGCCGATGCCGTGATTTTCGTGGTCGACATTCGCGCCGGCTTGTCGGCTCAGGACCACGACATCGCTCGTTACTTGCGCACCGTGGGCAAGACGGTGCTGCTGGCGGCCAACAAGGCCGAGGGCATGGTCGAGTCACCTTTGCTGGGTGAGTTTTTCGAGCTGGGCATGGGCAGCCCGCATCCGATTTCGTCTGCCCACGGGCAGGGCATCCGCAGCCTCACCGATGCGGTGCTGGAAGGCTTTGAATTCCTTGATGAAGAGCCCGAACCCGAGGAAGACGCGCCGATCCGTCTGGCCGTCGCCGGCCGCCCGAACGTGGGCAAGTCCACCCTCATCAACACATGGCTTGGCGAAGAGCGGCTGGTCGCTTTCGACATGCCCGGCACCACGCGCGATGCCATCACCGTGCCTTTCGAGCGCAATGGTCAGAAGTTCGAACTCATCGACACCGCCGGCTTGCGCCGCAAGGGCAAGGTCTTCGAGGCGATCGAGAAGTTCTCCGTGGTCAAGACCCTGCAGGCGATCTCGGACGCCAATGTGGTGCTCTTGCTGCTTGACGCCACGCTGGGTGTGAGCGAGCAGGATGCGCACATCGCAGGCTACGTCCTGGAAAGCGGCCGCGCGGTGGTCATCGCGGTCAACAAGTGGGATGCGGTCGATGACTACCAGAAGCAGTTGCTTCAGCGCTCGATCGAGCAGCGTCTGGCATTCTTGAAATTCGCTCCGGTGATGAACATTTCCGCCATCAAGCGACAGGGACTGGCGCCCGTGTGGAAGGCGATCGCCGATGCGCATTCGTCTGCGGTTCGCAAGATGCCCACGCCCGTGCTCACGCGTTTGCTGCTCGATGCGGTCGAGCACCAGGCACCCAAGCGTGCGGGGATGTTCCGGCCCAAGATGCGTTACGCGCACCAAGGCGGCATGAACCCGCCCATCGTCATCGTGCACGGCAACTCTCTCGAGCACGTGACCGAGGCCTACAAGCGCTTTCTCGAAGGGCGCATTCGCGACCACTTCAAGCTCACAGGAACGCCTTTGCGCATTGAAATGCGCTCCAGCAAAAACCCGTTTGACGGCAAGGACTGAGGGCTTTCAAAAGCAAGCCGTGAGGCTGGATTTTGCTGTGTTAAGGTCTCTTTCCAACAACCTTGAACACGGAGGATATCGTGAATAACAAAGGCCAACTCCTGCAGGATCCCTTCCTCAACCTGCTGCGCAAAGAGCACGTTCCGGTGTCGATCTATCTGGTCAATGGCATCAAGCTGCAAGGTCAGATCGAGTCCTTCGATCAGTACGTGGTTCTGCTTCGCAACACCGTGACTCAGATGGTCTACAAGCACGCCATATCCACTGTGGTGCCGGGCCGTGCAGTCAACTTCACCTCGGCCGAGACGCCGGAGATGACTTGAGCGAG
>CAIVGK010000190.1 GCA_903905475.1 uncultured Burkholderiales bacterium
ATCTTACACCAAGGGCAAGCAGATCGCCCAGCTCCAGAATGCGGTCCTAAAGGCCCGTGGTGGCTCCTTCGAATTCAAGAAGTGGGGCAAGTCGGGCATGGAACTCACCGATATCTTCCCGCACATCGGCTCAGTCGCCGACGACCTTTGCGTCGTGCGCTCGCTGAAGACGGAACACGACCAACGTCCGACTACGCCGGCATGAGCACGCCTGAAAAACTATGGCTACTGGCAAAAGACACAGCCCAAATGGGCGGTTTAGAGACGTTACCTAGCCGAGTCGGTAACGCCTTCATCGGCGCTGACGGTCGCCCTGTCAACGTGAATCTTGGCAAGGCACCGTTTGCTCAAGGTGGGGCAGTGCACAAAGCAGAGGGCGGTGAGGTCAGTCAGTCTGAGCTTGATCGCATGCGCTTCGAGATTGCGCAGGCGCAGAACCCCACCAGCCCTGTCATGCAGGCAACACCACGCGGTGCGATACAGAGCGCCATCGGCACGTTCGGCGGCTACATGGATCAGGCCGGCAAGTTCGTGAGCGAGGCGATTGCGCCGACTGCCGAGAAGCACCCGGTCAAGCACTTCCTCGCGGATCTGATTCTGGCCGAGTCGCTCAAGAGCGCAGGCACCGCGTTGCAGGACTACACGGGCACCGCGCGCGAGACCGACGAGGATAACCCCGTGCGCGGCATCATCGACAAGGGCTGGCGCAATCTCAGCACCAGCACCGAGCCGCTGCTCGACCCACGAGCGCTGGACGTCGCAGGATTTGCGACACCAGTAGTCAGGGGTGCCAAGAAGCTTGCCCAAGTGGGTGCAAAGGCCGTGGCACCGTTTGCCAAGAGCACGGCCGAGATGGCCGCCGAGCTGTACACCCGCGGCCAGATGCCCGGCATGGTCGCCCCCAACGCCTACATGGCCGAACCATCAGCACCTAAACCAGCCAAGGTGCTCGCCCCCGCCAACGCGCAGGGGTTCTATTCGCCGACCGAGGCGGCAGGGCTTAACTTGGCGCGCCAGTCAGGTAGCGGTCAGGCACTCTTGAACGACATCATGAAGGGCGAGAACGTGCGCTCTGAAGAGGTCAGCAGGATGGGGCTCGATACGTTCTTGAAGGACAAGCCCAACGCCACGGCCGCCGAGGTGCAGGACTACATCGCCAAGAACAAGCTCCAACTGGGCGACCGGACGTACAAGGCAGAAAGTGTGACGTGGGGTGAAGATGAGGCCGGCAATCTGGTGACAGAAAACCTGCCCCGCCCGATCACAATTTCAGATCAATACGGAAAAACCTACGTTACTGCTTCAAACGGCACTGAGCTTGGGGGCGCATTTCCTAACAGGGAATCTGCGCAAAAATACGTTGATCAATTGGTGCGCGATGACGCGATGTTGCCCAACGACTTGAAGTGGGCGCAGTGGTCGCTACCCGGTGGCGAGAACCACCGCGAGGTCACCCTGAACCTACCAAGCGGCAAGCGCGAGGACATGGTTTTCAAGGAGCAGAGTCTCGCTACGCTTAAAATGATGGCGAGAGATTACGCGCAAATGGGCAACACAGACATGGCTCAGCGGGCACAGGCTCGGGTCGAAAAACTTGAGCGCGAGATCGAGCAGCTAAAGCGCCAGCCACAAAACCGCACGCCAGAGTTCCCCAAGCAGGCCGAGCTCGATGAAATAGACGCCCGCATGGCGCAGTTAAAGGCCGAGGGCAATCGCGAGGAGTTTGGCAAGCTGCAGGGCGAAAGAACCGAGCTGCGTCGTGAGCGCGAAGATTACCTACGTAAAGAGCAATCCCGGCTTGAGAAGGAGGCCTACGCAAATCAATTCCGGTCAACGCACTGGGAAGACCCCAACGTGCTTGCGCACCTGCGCATGAGCGACCGTGTGACTGACGGCAAGAAGACGCTGCTCGTCGACGAGGTGCAGTCTGACTGGCATCAGGCGGGTCGTACAAAGGGATACAAGGGCGACGAGATTGACACCAACGGCTGGACGGTCGAACACCTCTACGTCACCAAGCCTGATGAGGTTGCCGTGTACGACGCACGCGGTGAGGAAGTCTGGGCGGGTAAGTCAAAGGGCGACGAGGCACAGACAATAGCAAAGGTCGTGGAGGAGCTTAAAAAGAAGCAGGTGCCCCAAGCCCCTTACAAGGACGACTGGTACCAGCTTGCGCTACGC